>DOEU01000085.1 GCA_003532555.1 Verrucomicrobiota bacterium
GATACGCGCAGCTATCTCAGTATTTAAGTTAGTTGTTAGTAAATCATCTGCAATAGTCAAAGCATTTGAAGTGTCGGTAATTAGATTTCCCAAGTTAACCACATCACCTATTCGATCAGCTGCCTCTATACTGATTGCGTTAGAAACCGCTGTATCTACATAATTCGTAGTTGCAAACTGAGCATTTGAATTTAGAGTCAGAAAAGTGACTAAAATCATAGTTGTATATTTCATAGGTTGGTTCCTTAATTCTTTAAAAATGATCCGTCAATATATTATTTTTCAGCTATTTGGCAATGTAAAATGTCATTTTCTACATCTTTTTTTGATATGATTTAAATTATACTTTTTTATATATTGTAGAAATTAATATCTTAAAATTAGATGTGTAAAACATTGGTAAAGAATCTACAAATCAGATTATAGAATGGCGCACCCGTCAGGAGTCGAACCTGAAACCTCCTGATTCGTAGTCAGGTGCTCTATCCAATTGAGCTACGGGTGCTTTTAGAAGAGAGCGAAATGTATCGATCTAGTACAAATGGGTCAACGCCAAAAAGAATAAACTAAGCGACTAACTCAGGCTTACAAAGTTCATAAAAATTACAAAACTTACACGCCGATAAATCTAAAGTCAGCTCCCACTCGTCTTTGGGTAAAGCCTGATTCTTCTCACGATCATAATCTACTAAATATTCACTCATTTCGCCTACGGACTCCCCTATGAAGGTTCTTGTTTCATCTATCTCTGATTCCGATAGTTGAAATGGGAATACTTTGCCTTCTTTAAGATACTCAACATAAAGAAATATATTCTCAATACTCACACCATATTTAACGATCGCCCAAAGCGAATAGGTAGCCAATTGTAGTCGATGTTGCTCAGGCTTCATCCGCCCTGCCTTCCAATCATGAATATGCACCTGATCGCCTACCCGATATACATAATCTGGAATCGCATATACCTTCACGCCCTCATACACAAAGTGCTCCGAATCACCATTCATTTCCGGTGTAGCAATTCGGATTTCTTGTGTCGCATCAATTTCAGCAAAACGTGGGAGAAAATTTGTGATGAAGTTTTCAATGCATAACTTCACCTGATCCGCGATCTCCCTCTTAGCAGCATTATCATCGTCAAGTTGCTCGTAATAATGCTCCCGCAAACAGCAAAACTGCTTCGGCTTCTGCTTCCACTTTCCGTCTAGAGATTCGGTCCATTTTTGAGTCAAAAACGGACGAGCAATCGTTTTCCATGCTTGCTCTGCGGTGACCTCAACTCCTAGTTGATTTTCCTTAAGCACCCACATAATTGCTCTTTCCGCCGCTTGCCCCATCAACCCCCATCGATTATCCATCTTATTTAAGCGATATGCCGTTTTCTGCTCATCTGAGGCAGAAGCTTCCCAACCACCCCACATTGCATACTTAGACCAATAGCGCCGCCTTCGACACTGTTCAAAATCCTCAGCAGCACTAAATGACCATGAAAAAACACTCTTTAATCGCCCCATTGAAGTCCTCCGAAATCATAACAAGGTTGCTCTAAAACAGGCTGATTACTAGCCAATGAACAGGCATACATCGATCCAGCCTCTACCCGGCGTAAAAACCAATTCCCAACCACAGTCTCATCTGGGACTAACCCCTCGACTAAAGGAAGTTCAACCTTATCCATTGCAGCAAAAACCCCTTTTCCGGACGCCTTAACTAACGCTTCTTTAGCCGCCCAAATGTCAAAAAAAAGCCGCAATGCATCCCCAGCCTCGGCCAGCGCCTTCTGCTCGTAAGGTTGAAAATAACGACGGGCTACTCTTGAATAAGACACATTCGAGCGAATATATTCTAAATCAACACCCACTTCACCTGAAGCCGCAAAAGCCCAAACTACCCAATCACCCGAATGCGCCAGATTAAAACTAATCTCATCCGATTTAAGCATCGGCTTTCCCCCAACCTGCTGTTCAAAAGTCACCTGATTTGGGTTTAGTTTGGTGTAGGCGCCCAACAACACCCGCAAACCCCCACGCGCCACCACAGACATACGTCGTGCCTGCTCATCCTTCAGCCGCTCCGCTTTCATAAGCTCTTCCGAAGAGAGAAGCCTTTCAAGCGCATCAATTTGTTCCATCATCTCAAGAACATTCGCTCCCCAAATCGCCACCTCACCCGATTGGAGCGCCAAAATGTTATCCACTGAACGAATCTTTTCCATATATATAACTCTACCTACATCCGCACCGATAAACAAACCGATTTCAGCAAACCATTGACCCGCCCTCCTGCACCTGCTAAAGACAAACCTCAAGTCGGAGAAACACATGAGTCAAAATGAAAGAAAAAGAGCGGGCGTTCCAACCTTAAAACGTTTACCGCTCTATTTAAGGTTGCTTAAAAAAATGAAAGAAGAAGGTGACGAGTATGCCTCAGGGACCGTTGTTGCCAAAAAATTAGGGCTCGACCCCATCGTTGTTCGAAAAGACCTCGCTATCACTGGCGCAGTTGGACGCCCCCGTCTCGGCTTTCCCATGGATGAAATTATAGATGCCATTGAAGAATTCTTAGGATGGACCAACACCTCCGATGCCTTTCTCGTCGGTGTAGGCAACCTCGGTCGCGCCCTTCTTGGTTACAAAGGTTTCGACCAACACGGTATCCGTATTGTAGCTGGTTTCGATGCCAACCCCATGATCGTCGGCAAAACTATTGCCGGGAAAAATATCCACGATATTACCGAGATTGCTGCCCTTGCCAAAAGCAAACATGTGCAGATTGGCATTCTCACTGTTTCTCCTCCGTTCGCCCAAGAGGTTGCTGATGCGATGGTGCAAGTTGGCATACGCGCCATCTGGAACTTCACACCCGTTACACTTAATGTGCCAGATTACGTCATTCTACAACGCGAAGAGCTCGCATCCAGCCTAGCTGTGCTCTCACATCGCCTACTCATCACCAACGATTAATTAACCTCGTTGCAACTTAACCCCGAACCAAGTGAGAACATGACCCGACTTGTGCGCTCGCAGCGCTCGCCATAAATCCTTACCCTCGATCTTCGGAGGGTAATTAAAACGCTGCACTGTCGGAATCCGCAAATATGCCGGTTCAACCTGATCTCGACCGATCGTTCGATGCACCCACTCCACCCCCGCAGCACTCCCAAACGAGGAATCAAAATTAGCCCCCGAAGGTAGTGCCGTTCCCAGCAAAACATCCCGTGCCATGCAAATCGTCGTCAAAGGCGGACACCACCCCCATTCCAATTTCCGGCGATGAAAAATTCCTGGACGCACTGTATGCTGTAATTCAAAGCCCGACGTCCCCTCCATACCGTGCTCCACATTTGAATACACACACGCCGCGCCACTATTCGTAAATGCACTCGAAAGCCGATAGATCGTTCCTCGACTCGCCAACTGATTTCCTGCAGGTAAAAAACAAACTACATCACCTGTTGCTTTAGAAATTCCCCGATTCAACGCATCATAAAATCCACTATTCTTCTCTGATTCCCATAAATCTGGATGTAACTTCTCCGCCTTTATTGTCTCCAGAGTTGCATCGGCAGACCCCCCATCAATTAAAATCCACTCTATTAGATCACGCGAATAATCCTGCGCTTCTAAAGAACGGACTGTGCGACTAATAACTTCAGCATTATTCATCGTTGGTGTGATAATCGAAAATTTCATATAAAAATCATAAACTCATATAGTAACAATCAAAGCAAAAAAACTCTTTGCACAAATACATATGCTCAATACTCAAGTAAGAAAATATATATTCCCCCGATTTATAATTATGAGTGTCAGCATCCGTAGAAGAGTTACACGCCGCCAAGGTTACACCGTCATCGTTTTTGACAAAGACCACACCTACAATTGGCCAACAACTATTCGCGAACACAATGAAATACTCAAACTCTACAAGCAAGACCGTGCTCATAAGGGCATCCATAACGACCATGCCCACCTATGCAACCAAACCTAAAAAAGCCACATTGTATTAAAATGGTGCTCGGAGTGGGATTCGAACCCACACGGGATTTAACTCCCACAAGGCCCTCAACCTTGCGTGTCTACCAATTTCACCACCCGAGCACAGAATTTAAAAGTGGAGGGGGAAGATACTCAGCCACTGAAAAGCGTTCAAGCGGGAAATTAGAAAACTTCCCGCTTAAACCGTGCCTTATCAACGAGACGTTCCGCTTCGACCTCGATTCCCGCCGCCACTGCGTCCACCAGAACGATTCCCGCCGGAGCGGTTTCCTCCACCAGGACGTCCACCACTTGAGCGGGGACGCGGTTTGCGGGGCGGTGCGTCGGGCAGTTCAGCAAAGAGCTCTTCTGGGGGTATTTTGCATTTCAGGTCCATGCCGATCAGTTCTTCAATTTTGGGTAGTTCGAATGACTCCATCTCACAGGCAAAGGTGATGGATTGTCCGGTAGCACCTGCGCGACCAGTTCGACCAATCCGATGCACATAGTCGTCGGGATTTTCGGGAATATTAAAGTTCACGACATGACTGACGCCATCAACATGAATACCTCGTCCTGCCACATCGGTGGCAACGAGCACCTTCACCTTGCCTGCACGAAACTCTTCGAGAATGCGGGTACGTCGGTTTTGATTAACCGCTCCTGAAAGCATCTCATTGCGACGCCCATAGCGGGTTAGATCATCGGACAACCGTTCTGCCTGATCGCGGCGATTGGTAAAGATGATAATCCGCTCGGGTTCATCGGTCTTGATTATGTTGTAGAGTAGTTGGAATTTTTGGTCGTCGGTAACGATGAATACTTTCTGATCAACGGTATCGGTGGCAACCTGTTCGGGCTCGACATCAATCCGCTCGGGATCAATCATCCACGCAGCGGCCAAGCGCATGACATCATCGGTGAGCGTGGCACTAAAGAGGACGGTTTGCCGGTTCTCTTTTGGGGGCGTCTTGTAGATGATGCGGCGGACGTCGGGAATAAAGCCCATGTCCAGCATACGGTCTGCTTCGTCGATTACCATGATTTCGGTGAACCGTAGGTTGACGACCTTGCGGTTTTCGAAATCAAGCAAACGACCGGGGGTAGCGACAATAATATCAACCAATCCTTCGTCTAGTTGACGTTGCTGCTTGGTGAAGTCCATGCCTCCAAACAACACAACTGTACGGAGTCCGGTAAACTTGTTGAGTCCGTCGGAGTCTCTTCCAATCTGAATCGCGAGCTCGCGGGTGGGTGCAATAATCAAGGCTCGCGGACTGTTCATACTATGTTTTTGCAGTGGCTTCTTGAGACAGTGGTTGATGATCGAGATCAAAAACGCGGCGGTTTTACCGGTTCCAGTCTGTGCTCGTCCTGCCATGTCTTTGCCCTTGAGGGTACCGGGTAAGATTTCACCTTGAATCGGCGTGGTATATTCCCAGCCAAGCGCATGAATACTACGCATTAACTTGGGATGCAGATCCAGATCATGAAACCGGACTTTGCCTTCCTGCGGTTCCACCTGAAATTCAGACAACTCCCATGGGGATTCATCGACGGGTGGGCGCTTAGCCACAGACGACTGCTCACTTCGCGGTTTACGGGGCGGACGTTTTCGTTCGCCGGACCGCGAGGCTTCTGAACGCGGTTTTCGCTCGCCTTGCTCTTTATCAGCGCGCGGTTTTTGTCCTCCACCTGAACGTTTTTTACCCCCGCCAGATTGGGGCTTGGGAGACTGCCCTGGACGCCATTCGTCCTGCGCCTTGGTCTGCTCTAATTTTTTCGATGCGCGCGCGGGGCGCGACTTCTGCTTCGAAGGCGCTTTAGCCTTCGCTTGCTCTTTACCGCCTAATGCGGAAGC
>DOEU01000091.1:0-5327 GCA_003532555.1 Verrucomicrobiota bacterium
CTCAACTGACCGTTTTCATAATATTCTACATAACCATTCTTATGAGATGATCCTTCTAACTGACCGTTTTTGTAATACTCTTTCAAAGTTCGGTCTTTTTTATTATAAACCTCACTCAACTGACCGTTTTCATAATATTCTACATAACCATTTTTACTAAATGATTCTTTTAACTGACCGTTTTTGTAATATCTGACAAAAGGTATGACTTCTATACCGTCATGGATAGTTCCATAAAATCTCATCTGACCATTTTCGTAAAAGGAAACCATCTTACCTGAATACGGTTTATCCGAAGTAATAGGATAATATTTACCATCTATGAATTTGAGTTCTGATTCTTCTACTACTTTTCCACATCCTGAAATGAGAAGAATACTAAGACTTAATAAAATTATTGGTGTTGGTTTTTTCACTTTATTATTACCAGACCTTTGAAACAGACACATCCTCGTAGGTTATATGGTGGGTCGATAATCTCTTTAATCGTTCAATATATTTTTTATGAGTAACCCAAATTAATTTTTGGTCATAAGGTTTCTTTGAAACTAAAGTTCTTTTGTATTTGTTGTTCATGTATTCGGAAATCTCTTTATTTGATTTCCCTCGTTTAGTAAGTCGATGAATATCTTTTAATCGTTTTAAATTCTCTTCTGGTATCTCGGGACAACTCAATGATTGGGTTAATATTTTTACTCGAATATGTATCAAATAAGGGTTCTTAAAAATTACTTTTAGTTCTACTCTACCGTGACAGATTTTGCCAAATTACGAGGTTGATCCACATCACATCCACGCAAGACCGCAGTATGATAGGATAGGAGTTGAAGGGCTACCACCGTTGGAATCGGTGCAATCATTGCGGGCGCTTGAGGAACAATAATCACATCATCAAAGCCTTCAGCTATCTGCTCGTCGCCCTCACTGACCACCACTATTACATTTGCACCACGCGCTTTACACTCTTCCGCATTCGCTAATGTCTTATCTTTACCCGGCACATTATTCAACAATGCCACCACCGGCGTGCCCTCTTCCAGCAACGCAATCGGTCCATGCTTTAATTCTGCCGCGTGATATCCTTCGGCATGCACATAACTAATCTCTTTCAACTTAAGAGCACCCTCTAAAGCCACCGGATAAAGATATCCCCGACCTATGAAGAATGCATGCTCCTGTGCTGAAATCTTTTTCGCCACATCACGAATCGCCTCACTCTGACCCAAGACCTGCTCGGCTAACGCTGGAATCCGTTCGATCCATCGCGCCAACTCCTCACCATCATATATAGGTAGCCTCCGCGTACGCGCCAACTTTAGCGCCATCATCAATAAAACCACCACCTGACACGTAAACGCTTTTGTGGAAGCCACGCCAATCTCGGGACCGGCATGCAAATAAACCCCACGACCTGTCTCACGTGCAATCGTAGATCCTACAACATTACAAATACCGGCCACCATCGCGCCTTTATTATTGGCTTCTCGAACTGCCGCCAAGGTATCAGCAGTCTCACCAGATTGACTAATCGCTAAAACAAGATCCGATGGGCTAATAATTGGGTTCCGATATCGAAATTCTGCGGCCTGTTCCACTTCTGCTGGCATCACCGCTAATTCCTCAAAAGCATATTCTCCCACCATGCCCGCATGCAGAGACGTACCACATCCCACCACCAACACACGGTTGATTAACGCCGCATCCCGTTGCGAAAGATCAAGCCCAGAAAGAATAGCTGTACCCATTCCAAAATCAAGCCGACCCCGAATCGCATTCTTGATAGCCGTCGGCTGTTCAAATATCTCTTTGACCATAAAATGATCAAAATCACCCTTTTCCGCCTCTTCTGCTTCCCAATCCATTAGCGTTATTTCTCGGTTAACCGGCGTATGCTGAATATCCAACATATTCACCCCAGATTTATCGATCACAGCTAAATCAAAATCCTCTAAATATATCACATCACGCGTATGTGGCATAATCGCAGCTGCATCACTCGCCACCACCGTTTCATCCACACCCAAACCAATCACAATCGGGCTTCCACACCGCGCTGCAACCATTTTTCCAGAATCTTTTGAGCTCATTACCAAAATACCATATGTACCTTTAACCTTGCCCAACGCCTCTGAGACCGCCTCTTCCAAATTACCTTTAAAACAATATGCAATCAGCTGCACCAAAACCTCTGAGTCAGTTTCAGAAACAAACTCAATACCAGCATGCTTCAATCCATCGCGGATTTCCCGATAATTTTCAATAATGCCGTTATGTACCATCACCATATGACCCGCAGCATCTAGATGGGGATGCGCATTCAATTCCGTCGGTGCTCCATGTGTTGCCCACCGCGTGTGCCCAATCCCCTGGTTTGCAGATCGTAAAATCGATGAATCCGTTTGATCCACCTGCCTTCGCAAAGCCTTAATTTTCCCCGGTTGCTTCACCACAACGATCTGCTCATCATGCAAACACGCCACACCCGCCGAGTCATACCCTCGATACTCCATCCGACGTAGCCCATCCACGAGGATGTCTGATGCTTTTCTTTCTCCAAAATAGCCAATAATTCCACACATGAGACTTCTCCTATACCTACGCTGCCGCCCTCGGTCGATCGAATAAACTTCGAAACCTTCCATTATATTTATCGTTATCTTTATCCCTCATAGGAATTGGCAGGGATCCTTATCCCTCCGTGTAGACTCCCTTCCGCCTTTGTTCCAGCTCTGACAAAGAAAAAATCGTTTCCACTTCTTGCCCTAAAAATTCCATTAATACGGCCACTCGCTGCTCCGCCGTCATCACTTTCACGACCCGCACCTGCAACCCCTGCATCGACCCTGTCAGAATCAGAGTTTCATCACCCACTGCTAATGGCTCCATCACGTCCACACTACCGGAGTCATCCAACTCGGATCTCAGTTCATCCACCGCCATCGAGTCTAACTCGGCAAATCGACCCCCAAAAACAGGAATATGCAACACCCCTGGAGCAAACGAAACCGCCCGTTTATGGGTTGACATGTCAAATCGTGCAAAGAAATAGCCCGGGAACATCGCCTCTTCAAACCAAACCACTCCCCGCACCGTCTTTCTCTTAAAACGAATTCGAGGCGAAAACGTCTCCAAATCAAATAATGAAGACACCTGAGTCGCCGCCAAACGCTCTTTCTTTGGATGCGTCCGAATACAATACCAACGAATCCCAGATTCAAAGACAACCGGATCCTCGATCACCCCTTGCCCCCAATCAACTTCAGCACCAGTGGCAATACTTGATTGGCACGCTTTTGCCAATTTTCTAATCTCTCTACCCGCTCGTGCAACGTACCAGAAACATCTACTTCCTCTTTTAACAAATCCTGAATGCGCTCCAACCGATCTAAACCACTCTCCAAATGCGGTTGAATCTGCTCATGTGCAAACCCACTCGCGATTTTACGCAACGAACTCTCCGCTTCATAAAAATCTTTTCGATCCCCCGGAACATACACCACCCGAATCGCTCCAAAAGAACGTAGAATCTTTAACCCCTGACTTGTCGAACCCTTGCTAATATTTAGCTTAATCCGCAAATCATCCAAACACATCGATTTCTCGGCAATAAAGAGAACCCCATACAGCTCTCCTACCGAACGAGGCAAATTCAGTAGATCCGCTACCCGCACAAACAAGGCAACCACTTCTGACTCTAACGCAGATAATCCGCTTAATGAATCTTTAATCTTCATTTAGTTCAATTAAAAATGAACATATTAAACAAAGCAAACCTAAATATCTAAAAAAACGGCCCCTCACGCGAACCCAATCACGCAACTATCCAGTATATTATTAACATATTGGCTTGCCATCGGTCAGCTCAAATCTATACCTTCCCAAATTCTAGCGGAGAGATGGCAGAGTGGTCGAATGCGGTGGTCTTGAAAACCATTGAGCCGAAAGGTTCCGGGGGTTCGAATCCCTCTCTCTCCGCCACTATTATTCCCCAACTCCATCAAAGAGATTAGATTCCCAAGTTCTTAGTAAGGCTTGTCCAAAAAAATCTCTTTACCTTGCGAAATTTATTTCAAAGTCGCATCAACCTTAAAGAATGCACTATCAGGAATATTAGTTGGAGCATACCATTTGTAACCTTCAGGCGCTCCTCCCAATTCACTAACCTCTAAAGACCAATCAACTAAATTAGTTGTACCCGAAATTTCAATATCCACAAAATCCTCAGTAAAGCTATTTTGCACACTCATTTCAACACCTGGTTCATCGTGAATAATCTTAATATTCATAGACATATTCGATCCAAAAGCATACTCAAGCCCATTAGGAATTCCGTTCCCATCGTGATCTTGTGTAAAGAGAGTGCTCATATCCCCAGTCAATCCCCTATCACTCGCCCATGATTGAAAACTACTAATTACGGCAGCTCCAGACCAAGTCACCTGATCGAGCCAGACACTATCCTGTCCGATAACATCACTCTTATCCTTTTCATACGCCCACCTAAATCGATGATTTCCTTCTGCAGCAACCTCATAACTTAAATTTTTCCACTCTTTTTCACCTGAATCTAGCAACATGATTTGATCATCAATCCAAAACTTCAACTCATCAGCATCTTGTTCTGATGAAATCTTGTACCAGAAAGATAGAGTACCCGAACCTGTAACAATTCCTTCCAGCCAACTTGTGCTTTGATCCCCAGTTAAACCACTTTTTGCCGCATCTACTCCATCATAGGAGTCGAAATTTTGACCTGACCATCCGCTATTTGTGGATGTCCCTCCTGTAGTCCATACTATCTGATTGTTATCTAATGCCTCTCTTAGCTCCATGTCTTCAATTAAAACTGATAGGTCGACCATGAAAGTGTCATTTTCCTGTTCACCTAAATAATCAACTATTAAAATAATTGATTCATCTGAAGAAAGCTGAGGCGTCGTAAGTACGCCATTAGTATTATCTATTAAATAATCTTCCTTATTTACAATAAATGTCGAGTTCGATGTAACATCTTCAGAGAGTCCGTTCAAGTAATGTGCAACTACTTGATATTGCGAGGTGCTACTTTCAGATACGATATTAGTCCCAATAAGCTCTATGCTAGCTAGATCCCTATTCTGAGTGCTAATTAACTCTGATAATTCTTGCTGCGTCATATGTGGGAAAAGACCTCCAATCGTCGGGTCAGGAAGCTCCCTTATTTTAGGATGTTTCAAATGACCTTCAAATTCCGGTATTAGATTCCTATCAATAAATTTTGGTTCAAATAAGGCGCCGAGATAAAGTGCATTCGTATGCGTTTCGATTAAATTATAATGCTCCTCCTC
>DOEU01000091.1:5665-19586 GCA_003532555.1 Verrucomicrobiota bacterium
TCTTCCTCTTCATGATCATGGTGATGGTCTACATCAGCAAATTTATTTTTGAGTTCGTATATATAATCATTAGTTGAAACTAAATAATTTTCAAACTCTTGAACTTGATCTAATAGATCCTGACGGTCCTCAGAAAATTCTTCATCAATTTCATACTCAAATAAATGCATCAATAAATCTGTTCTAGCATGTATTTTACTATCTGCATCTTGCAATAGATCTATTCCCAACCTGAGCGATGCACCGGCATCTAACATTAGATTTGTTTTAACCTCAGCCAGAAGATTTATGTCAGCAAGCGGATTATTATCCAAAGGAATATCAGTAAGGCTGTCATCTAACTCATAAGTCCCGTAATGAGTACCCCCATTTTCTTGAATCCCAAACCTTATACCTGAAAGCATGAAAGCAGTCGTAAATAAATTTGAGGGTAATGAGATCTCTGCCTCGAAATAATTCTTATTAATTGCAGACTGAATATCCGGCACCTCTACTTCATCCATTTCTTGAATATCCCAATAAATTCCAAACTGATTTTCAATAGTTTCTTGCCCCCCAGCATCGAGAATAATTTGTTCATATTGATTGGGCGAAATTGCATAATCAATCAAAAGAAAAGTTAGCCCATTATTTGTCACCAGAACATTCTCTTTGAAATTAACAAGTAAAAATAAATTAGAGAGTGATCTTACGCATTTTACATTAGAAATTTCCGTAGATTGACTGCCAATTAACGAATAAGTTATATCCAACCAGTCATTAATATCACCATCTATTGTAATAGACGCATTTGACACAACCAAAGGCATTGCCCATTGATCATAAGGTAAATGATTAATTTGATAGGCATGTAACCCTTGAAGATAGGAACGGAATAAATGAAGTATTCCCTTTAAAGCAACCACATCCGCCTCATCCACATAATAGGTATCATCCGAACGGAAGTAGACCGATGAAAACTCTACGTACGAAGTCCATCCATCGGGAACATAATTTAAATCATCTAGCGATTGATCAATCAAAGCGACTAAATTCGACAGAATCACACCCTTCGCAAGATCAACAGATGGCGCAGTCTCATAGTCAAAATCATAGCTATTTTCAGTATAAACATCCGTTTCTGAGTGAACCCTATCATCAGTCAAATAATAGCCAAAATCTTCAACTAACTCATGGATGTCATCACGCTGAGCCAGCAGCAATACATTCGCCAAAGCACGATACACCCGAATCCTTACATTATAAGGCTCCTGAACCAGGGCTTTCGTAAAACAATCATTAATCAAATCAACATAAACAGAATCATAAGTATTAGATAATGCAGCCCCAATCAGAACCAATCCCTCAATGACTGAATCCGGCTCATTCCCATCGACTATTACTGGATCAAAACCTAGTAAATACTCTTCGATATTCGAATAAGTATCGCCATCGAAATCATCATCTCGGAGCACTTCATATATCGATGAAATAACATCGTTTGAAATCGCATCTGCAACCGTTTGCTCCCAAAAATCAGACATTCCGTCATCATCCACATCCACAATATCATCATCTATATAAAAACTGATTCCTTGATAATTCCACCCTTCGCCATCATGTAATTCAAGAGATATATAGTAGTATCCAGATTGCATTGGTGTTCCATAAAGTAGCCCCGAAGACGTCAAATTCATGCCATTTGGCAGTGAGTCCCACGTGGTAAAAGAAACACTCCCAGTAGACGAACTGTATGCATCCAATTGATATGAATAATAGTTCCCAATATTACCATCCGGTGCCGAAGAGGAATTCAAATAAGGATATGCCCAAACAGATGTAGAAACACAAATTGACATGATTATAGTAAATATACTTTTCATAAAGACTCCATTACTCATATTTCTATTATGAACTTTTATATTCCATATAAATTATATTCATCGCTATTTAAATTAACACTAAACTCATTGGCATCAAGATCTACTTTTTTTGAATCAATTCTAGCCCCTTTTTTCGGCGTAAACGAACACCCATTCAATTCTAGAACTGCACCTTTTTTTAATCTCCCATGATTCGCCGTTAGTACATTCGTAATGGTGCCATCCAGCAAGTAAGCATTGATTTTAAAATTATTAATTTTAAGAGCCGAGAAAGATGGATAGCCCGCAAGTATCTCTTCTGCCGATCCCCTCAATGAATCTCTATGTCTCTTTCTTGCACTTGGATGATTCGGGCTTCTAATATCTCCCGAATTTTTCTGAGGTAAAGTAATAACCAAATCATCAATGATTAACTGGTTATATCCACCCAAAGAAAATCCACCGAAGCGTCTTTTTTCAATTCTAAGCGACCCCACCCGAATTAATTCAATTTCATGAAGGAATCCCATCTGCCAATTTAAATTACTGATTATTTGATGCGTATATTTCTTTCTCAAAGGCACAGAATCTCTATCATTAATCGTAGATTTTTTATCCAAGCACAACCACATGAAAGCGAGACCCAGCACAGAGCCCACAACTAAACAAACAAATCCAAATTTAATCTTTTGATTCATAACCCGAAAAAACTTAACTATTAACCATGAAACCCACACTCATACTAAGCGCCATACCCGAAGAAATCCAAGACTTCCTGACCCATTTTACCAATATTCAAAGCCAAACCAACGGCCCCTTCACCACACACCACACCCAATTCGGCTCCATTCCCCTCATTCTCAGCACCACCGGCGTCGGGAAAGTCTCCGCCGCCATGACCACCCAATATCTGATCGACCGATTTCAACCCAGTACCATCCTCTTCACCGGCCTTGCCGGCGCCCTCAACCCCACCTACGAAATTGGTGATATCATTTTAGCAGACCGATGCATTCAATATGATATCGACGCATCTGAGTTGGGCTTCCCGGCGGGCACCATACCCTACACAGAATATCACACCTTTACCCCTGACGCTGCCCTGCTGAAGCTGGCACAGCAGATTAAAACCGATCAAACCTTAAATACCGGCACGATTTTAACCGGCGACCAATTTATGACACACGACAAACGTGCTCACTTTCAAAATCTATTCGATCACTTCCAAGGCGACGCGATCGAAATGGAAGGTGCTGCACTCGCCCACGTCTGCACTCACAACCAAACCCCCTTTCTCCTCATCCGCACCATCTCCGACAAAGCCAACGCCGACGCCCCTACCGACTTTACCGCCTTCCTTCAAACCGCCTCCCAAACCAGCTTCCAGCTCATCCAAAACCTCCTAAATATGATCTATGCTGAGGTGTAAGTTCTTCTCGTGCGGGGCGATTCGTAATTAAACATTGGAGAGAATTTTCATGTATGAGTTATATCGTGAGTTAGAAGTGAAAGCCACGCGGGAGCAGGCTTGGGATTTTATTCGGTCACCGAGTAATCTAAATAAAATCACGCCAGATGATCTTTCATTTGAAATCGTTTCGGATCTACCGGATGAGATGTTTGAGGGGATGTTGGTGGAGTATCGTGTTAATATTCCGGTCATCGGAAAACAGGAGTGGGTGAGCGAGCTGCAGCATATTGTACCGGGCTATTCATTTGTGGATGAGCAGAAGATTGGTCCCTACAAACTTTGGTATCATTATCATGGTATCGAGGAGATTGAGGGGGGTGTGAAGCTGATCGATCGGGTGAGCTACAAACCGCCGTTTGGTTTTTTGGGTACGATTGCGAATGCGCTTTTTATCCGAAAAATGCTGGAGAAGATTTTTAATTATCGAACCGTGGCGTTCAGAGAGCTTTTAGAGTCATAATAGAACACTGAGCAAGATATAAGAGTTTGAACGCAGATCGGGTTTCCGGTCTGCGTTTTTTATCTACGGAGGGAGCCGTCTTCGCCTCGTCTGGATCCGCGCAAGGATTGAGGATCGGCACGGAAGGCGCGGGGAATCACAGGCCAGTCTTCGGTGAGGAAGTAAGCATAGGTACCTTCTGGGAATTCGGGTGTGTGAACAAAGCAGCCGTTGCATTCGTCGAGCGTGCCGAGACCTTTTTGGTAGACATAGTCTTGGACAAAGGCGCCATCATATTTCCCGCCGGGGCCGTTGGATGATGTGGGCCGATTCCCTTTTTTTAGGCGATAACTGGAGATGTGTTCGATCAATCTCTTCGATCCTTTTTTGGCATAGCCATAAAGCGCATAGACGGGATAGCCGTCGGCCGCCCAGCCGATGAGAGGCGAATGCTCACTTTGCGTAAGGTTTAGATGGTCGAGGAGTCCTGTTGGTAGCCCGTGGTAGTGATAGGCTCCGGTGGGCTGAACATGGGCATGGTTTTCGTCGAGCCCGAGTCCAATAGCGCCGCCGAGGGCACAATAGTTCCAACCACTGGTTCGATCGCCTTGCCAAAACTCAGCGGTGCCGGGATCAAAGAGAACGCCATTAATGGCGATGCCGAACGGCATATTCGGGGCTCCGCGCGCACCACGTTCTTTTTCTTTATGCAACGGTTCGGAGGTGCGGTTGGGTTTTGGATTGGCTTCAAGTTCAAATCGATAGCGCTGCTCTTTTATTTCGTGTGGATTCCCGCGATTCGGAAATAAGCCTACTTCATGATTGGGAATTCCGTTTGCTTCGATTCTTCGATCGCTGCTCTTCTGGTGAATGGTGATGTCTGATGCGGCTGTAAGGCTCTGGTCAGCTGGTATCATACGAAGGGTTCTGGCTTCGGTGGCGGTATGAATGCGGTTCACTCGCTGTTGCCCATAAGCCAGCAGTACCGAACCGATGAGTAATCCAATGAGGCTTTTCATGTTGTCCTTTTTTCTAATCATGCAGTTAAGAGGAGTTTTTAGAGAAGATCAAGTTGATCTAGCTCGGCAACCGGACGGAAACTACGACGATGAATCGGCGAAGGTCCATGCTCTTTAAGCGCGGCGAGATGCGCGGGGGTACCATAGCCTTTGTGGTCGGCAAATCCATAGCCCGGGTATAGAGCATCATATTCGCCCATGAGGCGGTCGCGGGTCACTTTAGCGATGACACTGGCGGCTGCGATCGACAGGCTCTTAGAATCGCCTTTAACGATACTTTGCGAGGGACAAGGAAGCGCATCAACTGGCAGCCCATCGATGAGGGCATATTGGGGCTGGATGACCTCGAGTGCTTCTGCCATGGCGCGATGGGTGGCACGGAGAATATTGATGTGGTCTATCTCTTCAGCCTCTACGATCCCCACGCCGATTTCAATGGCTGCATCTGCTTGAAGAATTGCTGCATAGTACTCTCGGCGAATAACACTCAGTTTTTTGGAGTCGTTTAGGGCGTCATAGGTAGTTCCCGCACTGGTACGAAAATAATCGGCTGGGAAGGAAACGGCGGCCGCGACAACAGGTCCGGCAAGGGGTCCGCGTCCGGCTTCATCCACGCCGGCTAGATGCAAAAAACCCGATCCCCACGCTTCTTCTTCAAAACGCAGTAGATCAGGCTGACTCATTGCAACACTCGTGTTACGTTTCGCGACGCTCTTGAATACGCGCTTTCTTTCCTGCGAGTCCACGCAGATAATAAAGCTTGGCTCGACGCACTTTACCGCGACGATCAATTTCGATCTTATCGAGGTTGGGGCTGTTCAGCGGGAATATACGTTCTACCCCTTCGCCGTAGGATATACGACGTACGGTGATAGACTCCATCAAGCCCTTCCCTTTGCGTGCAATAACGGTACCTGTGTAGAGCTGAACACGCTCTTTACCGCCCTCTTTAATTTTGTAGTGTACCTTGATGGTATCACCTACGCTAAATTCGGGATGCCGGCTCTGATTTGCCGCTTCCATTGTAATTTTTTCTACCGTGTTCATAAGTCAGATCTCCCTGCGGGGGTTTATTTCGAATAGGCGAGAGATAATAGACCACCAGTCTCAACGGTCAAGTGTTGTTTTCGCCCTTTTGTGGATTCGATCTCAACAGATCAGGTCGTCGCTGTTGCGTGCGCGCTAATGCGTGCTTATATCGCCATTTCTCAATCGCCCCATGATCTCCGCTCAAAAGCACCTCCGGCACCTCCCTATCACGAAATTCCGATGGGCGCGTATATTGGGGATAGTCGAGCAGTCCGGTGGTATAGGACTCATTCAAAGTCGCTTCTTCACCGCCGCCGAGAACTCCTGGTAAAAGGCGAACGAGTGCATCGCTCACAACCGCTGCCGCTAATGCACCATTGGTAAGCACATAATCTCCAATCGAAATCTCTTCATCAACCAGTAACTCAATCACCCGCTCATCCACGCCCTCATAATGGCCACAGATAAAAATAAGATGGGCTGCTGGATTCGCTAGCCGTTGCGCTGTGGGCTGATTAAAGGGAACGCCAGACGGACTTAGAAAAATAATTCGACTGGATTCAGTTTGCACCGATTCGACGGCGGCGGTTAAAGGTTCCGGTTTCATAATCATGCCCGGTCCACCACCAAACGGACGATCATCTGTCATCCGATGTTTATCGTGGGTAAAATCACGCGGATTAATCAGTCGGAAAGCAACGTGTTCGTCCACAACCGCTCGCTTGAGTATGGACGTTCCCAAGACGCCTTCTAGTATTTCTGGAAAGAGTGTTATGATGTCGATTTTCATAAGTCTTAGCGTACTCCATTCTCCAACACACAAAACAAAAAAAGAGCGCTCTGTGAGAGCACTCTTTTTAACTAAACGGGTTGAAGATAATCAATCAACCACTTCTACAACGGCTTTTAGGCCTCCTTTGGAAGCAATCGAATTAAACAGCGTGCGTAAAGCACCAACTGTTTTACCGCTCTTTCCAATGACCTTCCCCACATCACGATCATCGCAACGGATTTCAAAGATCGTGCTCTTTGCTCCTTGAATCTGACTAATCTTTACAGCTGATGGAGTATCGACCAACGCCTTAATAATCGACGTTAAGAGTATCTTCATGCTTCTTCTGACTCCTTACCTGCTTCTTTATCAGGTGCTTCTTCAACTGCCTCAACTGTGGACTCTTCTAAAGCCCCATCCGCAGCTGTTTCTGCTTCTACAGCTTCCTCAGACACTTCGTCTTCACTCACTGCACCTGTAACCGGAAGGGAACGTGCTTTTTTGATTAGGCTTGCCACTGTATCTGAAGGCTGTGCACCACTGGAAGACCAGTATTCAACTCGATCCAGATTAATCGAAAAATTGTTGCCCTCTTGTTTCGGATCATACCAACCAATCGTTTCAATAAAACGACCTGTAGGTGCCCGACGACCATCTTGTATTACCACGCGATAAAATGGGGCGTTACGACTGCCCATTCTGCGAAGTCTCATTTTTACTGCCATGTTGTTTTTCTCCGTAGCGAAAGCCGATTTCGGCTAAAGGGGGTACTTTGTAATGACTTTACCGCCATGCCGCAACCATAAATTCGCTCTTTTCGGTCGTGCGTAAGACATAAAAAAGTCGCAATCAAATATAAATTCAAGCAAGTTAACCTCTACATGAAGGAGAAGTTATGAGCCAAATTTATACACGCCGAGGCGATCAAGGTGAAACCAGCTGTGCTGACGGGTCCTCCGTTCCCAAAAATAATCCTCTTATTGAATTTAACGGAACCGTAGATGAATGTAACTGTGCCCTAGGAGTAGCGAGAACACATCCGATTAATTCCGAACTAAATGCCATGCTCAAGCAGATCCAAAACGAACTTTTTATCATAGGCACTGAAATCTCTACTAATGGGAGTGCTAGTAATTCACTTCGTATTAAAAAAATGAATGTTTTAGCTCTGGAAAAGTTAATTGATCAAATCGAAGACCAACTGGATCCACTTACCCAATTTATTCTGCCTGCTGGAAGCCCACTGTCTGCTCAATTACATGTATGTCGCTCACTGGCTCGTAGAGCCGAAAGAAGATGTGCTGCAGTGGAAGAAGATTGGTTAAATAACTCTTTTATACCGGCTTATCTAAACCGCCTTTCTGATGCTCTATTCGTTATAGCCCGACTTGCCTGCATGGAAGCAGGTCAACCAGATGAAATATGGAAAATAGATTAATTATCTTATTATTGAGCATCTACTTTAAAAAATCCGTTATTATCCATAGAATATGACATATTAGTTGTGGCGTTAAATGTTACTTCTGTTTCGGTTGATAGATCTTCAATAGAATTCGCATAGACAAATGTTAAAGTGCTTTGCTCATCACCTACTGCAGTCACATTAACTTCCGAATCATTAAAGCTCATAGATGCGCCAGCAAGGGGAACAATTTTAACTAATTCACCCGAAAAATTAACGAAGTATAATTCACCTTTTGCATCCTGTCCGAAGACACGAAGATAATTTCCAACAGACCGGTTATCAGCACCGATCAATAATTTCTTAAATGTATTTGTACCATTAGAATCATCCAAGTACATCAACTGTCCTGCATAATCACCGCAAATATATTTTCCATATAACTCACTAATTTGGTCTCCACGATAGACAAATCCGCCAATTATATTAATAAAATAATCGCTCTGATCATATTCAGCAATAGGATCTATTGTATTGGGAATTGGCTCGGGATTTAACAAACTCCCTGTAGTACCTGACGTAATATTATCAATGGGATCAAAAAGTAAGCTCCCCTCCTTAATACGCCACCCATAATTTCCACCTGCTTGAACAATATTAAGCTCTTGAACAGTTCTTTCTCCTGAGTCAGGTGAATAAATTATACCTGTTAACATGTCGACGCTCATAGTCCAAGGATTTCTAAATCCATAAGCATATATTTCTGGAAGTTTTTGAGGATCTGCATCGTGAAAAAAAGGATTATCACCTGGAATGCCGTACATACCATTATAGCTATCATTGCCTTCAATATCTATTCTTACTATGGATCCCAAAATATTAGAAATATCCTGCCCATTACCAATGGCACCACGACCGTTGCCCATATCACTCTCATTACCGCCATCGCCAAAGCTAATTAGAAGATACCCATTATGATCAAATTCTAGTCGTCCGCTATTGTGATTAGATCCATTGCCACCCCACTTATCTGAGCGCGGTTGCTCCACTCTCATTAACTCTCTTTCCGTATAAGAATCCCCAAAATCGAAATAATCATTTCCATTCGTATCGTCATAGTCACGCTCTATAACAACACTATCTTGAACAACATCTTCACCAGGTAGAGCAAAGTCTGCAGTTCCATCAGAATCATAGCTCGCACAAAAATATATCCTACCGTTTTTTTTGAAATTTGGATGAAGTGCTACACCTAAAAGACCGTACTCATGATAAACCTGTGACGGTCCCCCATCATAAAGTTGGGACTGAATATCTATGAAACTCTGAGTTTCAACGACATTGTTTGAGTTTAAAACCTTAATCTGTCCTGTCTGCTGATAAATAAATTTACGACCTGTAAGATCATCCGGGTCAACCATCCCTATGGGATAATTTAAACCTGTTACAATCGTATGAAATCCAACCGAGATAGTCCCATTTGTCAATTCATTATAAGGATCAGTGATTATCTTTTGATCAAAAAAATGCCCCATATCTCGTGTTGTCTCTAGCCAACAATTAGCATTTCTAAAATCTAATGCCATCAATCTGATAACCCCTGTTGAGCTTGGGTAAGCAACCGAGGTAGACAGATCATACCATTCGTCATCTGTAACCGCTGCTTGAGCATAACTACTAAAATATGTTGGATAGCCATAAATTAATCCGGAAGAGGTCTCGGTACTTGGAACGCTGGGCGTGCGAAGTTGAATATTATCAAGATAGAGATAATCTCCATTCAATGACCCAACCTGAAGTTCAAATATCACATTCTCGCTAATTGAACTATCGAGAGTAATATTCTCAGATATGTTGTTTAATCCCGACTGCAATGAAATGTCTTTATGGAAAATTCTATCTGGCCATGCGGATGATGATACTGGTCTTAAGTAAATTCTTAAATCGCCTGCAACATCAGTAGTTATCTGGAAGTTTAATTCATAATTAATCGATGCATCAATAACGCCAAGCCCGTATGCTAACTTTGCATGCCAATACATTGACTCATTATTAAACCCAGTTAACTCAAGAGATTCTGCTGTTGAATTATAATTTAGAGACATATTCCCACTTTGCTTTCCTCCTGCTGTACTCCAGCCGGTAATGCCACTATCAAATGCCCCATCACTAAATAAATTCTGTCCTTCAGCTGCACCATTAGGTGCGATCCATATATCTCCGCTTAAACCCAAACTACTGACTGGAACTACTATACTCCCGCCGCCTTCAATATAAGTTCCCGTTGGAATATCAAAGGCACTAGTTCCATTTAGAACAATCTGAGCACCTTCACTTAAAGTTCCATCTGTTGATCCATAATTAGATATTTCAACCTGTGATGCATTAAAATCGATCTCGGTTAAGACAAGCTTAGAAACATCTAAAGATAATATCGTTATATTGGTTGAAGAACCACCTAAAGAGAAAGAGGAGACCATTTCATCATGGTATTGATTGCGACAATAATAATTTAATATCTTATTATAACCCTCTGGAATTGTAATACTAAAACTCTCTCCATTAATGAGACCGTTGTAGACACTCAGATCAGTTGCCGAGCTAAGATATAAACTCAATGGTCCAAAATGATAGCTTCCTGTAACTGGATCAGGATCATCACTTAACATAAAAGGATGATTAGCAGTTGGTGAAATATCGCTTAGTCTCTCAAATGTATATGTATTTCCTTCAAGAAATGAAAGTGAACTAATATTAACTGAACCAATCTCGTTATTATTTGCTGATATATTGTTAGTATAAAAATGATAGTAAGGCGCATCGAAGAATCCGTTGCCCACATATATGACCGATGGCGCTGGTGATTGAGCAAAGGCTCCACCGGCAAGACAAAGTACTAAAAAGAAATAACGCAGCATATTAACTCCAAAATATTATTAAGACTGCCATTTTTTGGAGCTGAAAAAAACCATAAAGCCCAATATAGATCGGGAAAATAAAAAGTACTAGAATACTACTCTGCAATTCCTTTAAAGAACCCTGAAGTATTTATTGATCTAATAATACCACCACCACTATTTAAAACATTGGTACTAGATGACGCATCACTATCTAATGAGTTCATTTCAATAAGTGAAAGTGTAGATCCTTCGTCACCAATAATAGTGACATGCATCTGATCTGAAATTTCTTCAAGAGATAAATCTACTAGCGGAACAATCTTATAGATAAAATGATTTGTTCCTCCGTTACCTGAAAGATACAACTCCCCACTTGCATCTTTACTGATTGCTCTAACATCACAGTTTAAATCTCTATTCGAAGCACCAATGTACAATTCCTTTATCGTACCATCTAACTGATAATAAAGAAGAGTTCCCGACCAGCCAAAAAAAGCACCGTAATCACCACAAATATAAGCGCCTTGAAGCTCTGGTATTGCAGTACCGCGATATACATGCCCTCCAATTATATTGGCATATCCTTGATCATGATCATACTCAGCAATTGGAAGAACTTCATTCTCTAAGTTTATTGGATTATTAATGGTTCCATTGTTTCCGCTGAGAGTATCAAAAAGGTAGCTACCCTCTTTTGCTCTCCATCCATGAAATTTTCCCCATTCAACTCTATTAATTTCTTGCACGTTATTTTGGCCCGAATCCGTACTATATATTATTCCGCTGACCGGATCTGCGGAGGGATTCCAGGGGTTTCTAAACCCATAGGCGTAAATCTCGTCTAACTTATCAATTTCATTAATAAAAGGATTATCAGCGGGTATCCCATATGCACCATTTATACTGTTCGTACCATCAGGATCTATTCGAAGAATGGATCCCCATATATTTGAAGGGTCAGCTCCAGTACCAATAACACCATGACCATTTCCCGTATCATTCGCATCACCACCATCACCAACTGCAATTAAGAGATAACCATTACTATCAAAAGAAAGATTCCCACCATTATGATTTGAACCTATTACTGGAAAATTCTCACTAAGTGGTTGTTCAAAGCGTATTAACTCTCTTCTATTTGTGACAGAATCACCTTGGTCGAAAACTCCATTTAAATTGTTATCAACATATGTTTCTTCGATCACAACACTGTGATGATCAATCACCACATTTTCACCACCATCATACCCAACCGGGAAACTGTAATCTGGAGAGCCACCTACTGGATAACTTGCATAATAATAAAACTTATTATTATCTAAATAGTTTGGATGAAAAGCAAAACCCAATAAACCGCGCTCATCGTAACCTGGGAAACTGAATAGACTGACTAATTCATCAGAAATGTCTAATATAGGATTAGTATTCAAATTATAATCGGAATCAACTGATAATATCTCACCTGTCTGCTGTAATACAAATAATCTTCCTGAGTCGTCGTTTGGATCAACTATTCCGATCGGGTGATTTACACCATCTGTTACAAGATTTAAACCGATTTTAACATCCCCGATAAGAATATCCGGATGCAAATCTGAAACGACCTGCTCATCATAAAAAGAATTTAGGTCAGATGAAGACTCCAACCAAAAATCTGGATTCGTTGCATCGAAAGCAACAAGTCTTAAACTATTAGATGCACCTGAAAAGTATGCGAACGCTTCCGGATCTTTCCATAAAAGTTTCTCGTATGCATTTGTGGAATGAATGTCACCAGTAGGTTGGGTTGTTCCATAAGCCAAACCACACATCATAGGCTCATATGTTGCATTATTCGCTCCATTTTGAGTGCTATACAGCCAAATTGAACCAGAATTACTTAAGTTGACTGAAAATGTTTTACTTTCTCCTGCTGTAAATATGGTTCCTTCCGGAATAAATGATGACGAAAGACCATCAACTACGAAATAAAAATCTCGGGGAAGTATAGCTGATTTATTGTCAAAATATGTTACTTCAACCAAATCATCAGCGGGAGATATTTCAGTAATAATTAATTGATTTTGTGAAACATGTGGTGGTGAAGTATTGAAGACTTTGACCATACTTGCATGACCGGAACGTGTGCAGTAATAGTATAAATTATTCGTATATCCAGCATTCATATTAAACGTTAAGCTACCTGTATTTAATGTAATACCAGAAATCCTGCTAACGGTACCGGGATGTGTTACTACTATATTTGTACTCAAATAACCCATGTGGTAAGATCCATCAAAGTCCGGAATATCACTAATAAAAAAGGGATGCTGCGTCCCCAAGATCTTCGTAAAAGTATATTGCGTTCCATGATAAAATTCATATTCAGCGAGATTGATTGGATTATTTCCATTACTGTCAGAATAGAAGGAATAATAAGGTGACCCCCAAGTACCGTAACCTACATAAACCGTTTGAGGCGCTGGCGATAATCCGTATGAACCCAAAGTAAACGCTGAAATTATAATAGATGAAATTATTTTTTTCACTACTCTCTCCTTTAGTGACTTGTTATTGAATATGGTCGTGATTCATAAGTTTATATTACAAAATATATGATGTTGGTACAATTTTTAAAATTATGATCAGTCCTTTTAAAATTAACGCAGAATTTGATCCTACCGGTGATCAACCTAATGCAATTGAGGCACTTCTTAAGGGACTCAAGAAAAAACGAAAATTTCAAACTCTTGAAGGCGTTACCGGATCAGGAAAAACATTTACTATGGCAAATACTATCGCTCGCCATGGTCGTCCCGCCCTCGTTCTTTGCCACAATAAAACCCTTGCTGCACAGCTCTATGCCGAGCTTAAAGCTTTTTTTCCCAACAATGCCGTCGAATACTTTATTTCTTACTACGACTACTATCAACCCGAAGCCTACATACCCCAAACAGATACCTTTATTGAAAAAGATGCCTCTATTAATACCGAAATTGAGCGCCTTCGCCTCGCTGCCACCGATGCCCTTCTCAACCGTGATGATGTCATAATCGTGGCCTCCGTCTC
>DOEU01000098.1 GCA_003532555.1 Verrucomicrobiota bacterium
AGAGATGATCGGATTCTTGATTTCGAACTTCCTGCGCTTCGTGGCGCCGCTGTTGATGATGGGGAGAGGAGATCTTAGAGCGATCGGTTGACATAATTTTTATGCTGAGTTGCGGTGACTTTTCGGATTCGCTGAGATGGGCGAAGTCGGTATCTGGTGGGCGTTGAAAGGAGAGGATAGGTAGGCAAACAACGCGTTTGGATAATCCTTTAGCGCTGTGAATTGTCATGATTGTAACGGCATTTTGTTCGGGATCGGTAGAGAGGGCTTCAGATACTTGAGGTGGGTTTGCCACGTATTTTTTTAGGGTCCGCGCTACTTTGGCAGTATTGGTTTGCATGCCGCGTTCTTGTTCGCGAATCCAGTCGATGAGTTTGCGTATATTTGCGATTTGTTGGTCTGCTTGAGGAAGGGCGGCAAGCGTTGCATCATAATGCGTATGCTGAATCCACTCGCGAATAATTTCAGAGGGTAGATTCGTAGCCATGTGCTTTCGACTTTGTATGATGATGGATTCAAGATCGGGAAAGTGGTGGAGAATCTGTTCAGCGGTGGAATGTTCATGGGGTAAGAGGGTTCTGATGATCTGTTGATCGGAGAGGCCTACCCAAGGTGAGCGTAGCAGGCCAATTAATGAAAAGGCGTCGGTTGGGTCGCATAGGGTGTTGAGAAGCAGTGAGAGATCGTGCGCGGGTGTGGTGCTGAATAAACCTCGGCTTTTGCCTCCGAGTGTATATGGAATTGCTTCTTTGCGGAGGGCTTGTTCAAGGGTTGCGAGTTCCGTGTTGGTTCGCATTAGAATCAGAATGTCGCTGTAGCGGTAGTTATTCTGTTCTGAGGTTGGTTGAAAGCTATCTTGATATCGATGGTTCGGTTGCCAATCTGATGTGCCATGAATGAGGAGTTGAATGCGGCGGGCTAAGGCTTCCATTTCTTGGGTGATTCGATCTTTTTTGGTTGGGGGTTGGGAATCGGAGTCGGGAAGGAGGCATTCAATACCGTGTGGTTCTTGAGCATGGGCATATGCTTTATTGGGTTTGAGTGCTTCTTGATTGTAGTTAGATAAAATGGAGCTGAAGATAGTATTGATTGGTTCAATAAGTGCTTCTTTGCTGCGCCAACTGGTTTGAAGATGTTCGAGTTTTCCGCCTTGGTCTATAATGCTTTTCTGTAGGTTGGGCATGATAGATGGATCGGCTCCGCGCCAGCTATAGATACCTTGTTTGGGATCGCCGCAGATAATTAGCTGAGTGGGTGCTTTCCAGAGGGCGTTGATGAGGCGGGCTTGAATGCGGGACGTATCTTGTACTTCGTCAATAATGATGGTGTTGAAGGAAATAGCGTGGGTTGCGTTTTTAATGAGATCAACGGCTCGATATTGTAGGTCATCGAAGTCGAGTAGATCTTGTGCAGATTTTAGGCGATTGTATTGATCATAGACAGCTAGGAGATAGCGGCTAAATCCGAGGGCGAGGGGGCGTTCAATTTTATATTGGATACGGGTTCGACTTTCCTCAATAAGGTTGGCGAGTGTTTTTGCAGGTTCTTTAACTCTGCGGCTGGGTTTAAACTTAATTTCATCGATTTTTTTAATTAGAGTTTCGGTGTTGGGGCTTTTTCCCAGAAGCTCTCGGAGTTGTCGGGCAATCACGGTTTGGGCGGTTGTGAGTTCGGGAAGATGATCGAATTGTTCGAGGATATCTTTAAATGCATCAATATTTTGGGGGTCGATTGCGGGTTCGAGGAGTGCATTTGGATCGGTGAGTGGTATGCCTAGTGAGCCTGCTTGGTGGATAAGAGAGATAGCGGTTTTGGGAATGGAGTTTCCACGTGTGCCAACCGTCGCTAGGTTTCTTCCTTCGCAGAACTGAGCAAATAAGTGATCGTGTTCTAGTTGTTTTATCAGCTGTTGATGGGCAATGGATTCGAGCCATTCTGTTTGTTGCTCACCTGCTAGAATGGAGAATGAAGGAGAGAGACCTGCGTCTAGCGCATGTTCTCTAAGAAGGGTTGTGCAGAATCCATGAATGGTGGTGATAGGAGCGGATTCGATTTGAGTGAGAACCATTCGAATACGTTCCGGATTTGCTTTTTCTGGTAGCTGAAGAGTGGCGTGGAGATAGGCGCTGATACGAGTTCTGAGTTCAGTGGCGGCATTTTCTGTGAAGGTCATGAGCAGAATATCGCGCGGATCTATCTGTTCGTTGAGGATTTGATCCAGATAGCGCTGGGTCACTTGATATGTTTTTCCGGTTCCGGCTGATGCGCTATAAACAAGGTTCATACCTAAGATATATAAAATTGAGGTCTATTCGTCCAGAAACTCAATGCAGATAGGTTCACCAGGAAATGAGTAGCGGTGGCAAAGGGTTTTAGGAATTCCATCTGAATTCAGTGAGAAGATGACGATGTCTTGGGAGCGCTGTCCGGCAATCAGAAGCCATTTTCCAGTTGGATCGATGTTAAAATTACGTGGGAATGCAACTTGAGCGGGTATGGTTTTTATTCGTTTTGTTTGGGTGTTTGAGGTGTCAAAGAGGGTGATGCAATCACGACCGTTATCGGCTTTATCGCGAATGGAGACATAAAGGATGGGTTCGGTGGGATGCATTCGAATTTCTGCTGCGGTGAGTTGATCGCGGTTGGTATTGGGCGGGAGGGCATCAATCTCATCAATTTGTTGAAGGTGTCCTTTCCCCGCGTAGCTGAACACGCTAAGGGTGAGGCTGAGTTCGTTGAGTAGATAGAGTGTCTTTCCATTGGGGGACCATTTCATATGCCGTGGCCCTCGACTGTTTCCGGCGACAGCTATCTTTTCAAGTGGGGTTGTTTTGGCGGTGTGGGGATGATAGTGATAACTGAATATGGCATCTGCACCGAGGTCGGCAACATAGATATAAGGATCGGTTGGATGTGGGAAAACGGAGTGTGCGTGGGGTTCTTTTTGTCGGCTTGGATGCGTGCCTGATCCGGTATGTAGATGACTGGAGACGGGCGCAGTGAGGTGTCCATTGGATTGAATGCGGTAGGAGGTGAGGGAGGCGGATTTTTGACCCGTAGATAATGGGCGACCGGGAGCTCCATAATTCGCGGTAAAGAGGATCATTCGGTTGGGAGAAAGTTGAAGGTGGCAGGGGTTCATTCCTTGGGATGGTACGCGATTCAATTCGGTTAGAGATCCTTTTGGTTCAATTTGAAAGGCGATGATTTCACCTGATTCTTTGAAGTTGTTTAGGTTGGTGGAGTAGAGTTTTTTACGATGTGTATCGATGGCTATAAAGGAAGGTCGTTTGATGGTTGCAACGCATTTGAATGAGGTTAATTGACCGGTTAAGTCGTTGAGTTTACTGGTGTAGATACCGTCGGTTTGGGCGGTTCCAATAAATAGCTGTGCGGCATGTGCTTGGAGCATAAAAAGGAACGAAAGTAGAAGAATTTTGAGAGGCATTAGATAAGCCCAGGGATTAGATTTCCTTTGTAACCGACATTAAAAGGGCGTCCGGATTCGGATGTTATGATCTCTTTGGCAGGCATCCCCATGGCGGTTGCAATGGTGGTGTGGAGGTCGGGGATTTCAACTTTTGCTTCGATCACTTCATGCCCACGATCGGTGGCTCCGATGATTTGTCCGGTGGTGAGTCCGCCACCCCCAATGACACAACTGAATGCTTTTGCCCAGTGGTCTCTGCCTAAGGTTTCAGGTTTAATATCGGGTGTTCTTC
>DOEU01000019.1:0-1924 GCA_003532555.1 Verrucomicrobiota bacterium
AATCAAACCCTCACCGCACTGCGGAAGATGGAAGCGGTTCCCACCCGCGGAGCCGACTCCATTTGGTTTCGCCTTGCCGCCGCCGCGCAGCAACTCAAGGAAGAGATCGAACCAGCCCTCATTCAACGCATAGCCTTGGAGAAATGGACCGGAACGTTGCTTGATGCCGCCGCCCATCCAAACAAAATTATTCGCAACCATGCCGTTACCGCTCTTGAAAAAATGGGGAAACTCGCATTAGACTCGGCCTTTGAACGCGCTGAAGCCCTCAACCTTTCTTGGTTCGAAGAGCGCAACAGCTGGCCAGGAGCACCCAGCTGGAGAATCGACCTTTGGGGAGCCATTTCAGCCCTTCACCCTACCCGATCTCGATCCCCCAACTTTCAAATTCCGCAGCTGATTGAAAAACTTGAATCTCCAGAAACTCGTGCCAACTCTATTCAGACACTGCAAGCATACGCCCCCCACGCCCGCCTACCACTAATTGCCGCCCTGAATCAGACCCCGCTGGCACTCGCAGAACAAGCCGCACTCCTCCTAAGCGAACCCATTCAACCCGATGCACTCCAACCCCTTATGCAACGCGTTACCTTCGAATTAGATCGCAATCATTCCCTCGTCGAATCTCCTCTCAACGAAGCCCTTCAACGATTCAATGCGCCAGAAGCCGAAGAAGTCCTCACGCGCATTCGCCCCAACACCGAACGCGCGCTCCGCTGCTTCGAACGACACTTCACTAATGCGCGTGCAATCAGTGCCGAAAAAATCGAAACCAAAAGCCAACAACAAGAGCGCTACCGTATTGGGTATATTTCCACCGGTCGCGTCGAAGATTTCACCCTCACATTTATCTACACCAATATAGGTTGCTGGATCATTCAACCCGAGCTGCCCAATCAACTGCCCTAATTCGAAAGGAATTTCATGGCTGGTGAATACATCTATACCCTACAAGATCTCACAAAACAACACGGCGCCAAAACCATTCTTGAAGAAGTAACCCTTTCCTTCTTCTTCGGCGCACGAATTGGCGTTATCGGTGGTAACGGCTCAGGTAAATCCAGCCTCATGCGGATCATGGCAGGGCTCGATCAAGAGTTTATGGGCGATTGCATCATCGCTAAGAATAGCCGTCTCGGTTACCTTGAACAAGAGCCCCAACTCTCTCCCGGAAAGACCGTTCAAGAAGTCGTCATGGAAGGGGTGGAACATCAGCAAGCCAAACTCGATCGCTACGACCAAATATGGGACCTCCTCAGCGGTGATCTCTCCGATGAAGAGGCCGATAAACTCAACCATGAAGTCGCCCATCTCCAAGAGGAGATTGATGCGAGCAATCTATGGGAACTAGACCGACAAGTCGAGATGGCTATGGACGCGCTCCGCCTTCCCGAGAGCGACCAAGCGGTCGACCATCTTTCCGGCGGCGAGAAACGAAGGGTAGCTATCTGTCGCCTGCTTCTCCAAAACCCCGATGTGCTACTACTCGACGAACCCACCAACCACTTAGATGCTGAATCAGTCGGGTGGCTCGAAACTTACTTAAAACAATTTGAAGGCACCCTCATCGTGGTCACCCATGACCGCTACTTTCTTTCCAATGTTACCGAATGGATTTTGGAACTCGATCACGGACGCGCCTATCCTTATAAAGGCAATTATGAAGCGTGGCTAGAGCAAAAACAAGCCCAAGCCGAACAGACCCAAAAAATGAATTCCTCACGCCGTAAGATGCTCAAACAAGAGCTCGAGTGGGTTCGTATGAATGCCTCCAGCCGACTCACAAAAAACAAAGCCCGTCTCAAACGATACGATGAACTCGCAGGGCAAGAGTTTGATGCCGCCGAAGAAAACCTCGCCATTCAAATCCCCGTTAGCACCCGCCTCGGAACAAAAGTAGTGGAAGCCCACGATCTCGCCAAAG
>DOEU01000019.1:2336-6633 GCA_003532555.1 Verrucomicrobiota bacterium
GGAGCTGGGAAAACCACCCTATTCAAAATGATTACGGGGGAAGAATCCCCCAGCCAAGGACGCCTCGAACTCGGCGACTCGGTCGATATTGCCTATGTCGACCAGCTCCGAGATGATCTAAATCCTGATGCCACCGTTTGGGAAGAAATTAGCGGCGGCGAAGAGACCTTAAGCGTAGGTAAAAAAGAAATGAACAGCCGCGCCTATTGCGCCCGCTTTAACTTTAAAGGAAGCGATCAACAACAAAAAGTAGGAGTCCTCTCCGGCGGAGAACGTAATCGCGTGCACCTAGCCAAACTCCTGCGTCGCGGCGGCAACTTACTTTTGCTAGACGAGCCCACCAATGATTTGGATGTCGGCACCTTGCGATCGCTGGAAGAAGGTCTAATGAATTTTGGTGGCTGCGCCGTTGTCATTAGCCATGACCGCTGGTTTTTAGATCGAGTTGCCACACATATTCTTGCCTTTGAAGGCGATGAAGTAATCTGGTTCGAAGGAAACTATGAAGCATTTAAAGATCACATGCGCAAACAAAAAGGCGAGCACTGGAAACCCACCCGCGTCCGTTATCGCCCACTATCCGCCTAAATCATGAGCCCATCCACTTCCATGCGATATACCGATCGGGAACGCCACGAACTCCCTTTTGAGTGGCCAAAGACTCCCTTCGAAATTGTTCTTGTTGAACCGGTGATCCCCCCCAATACCGGGAACATAGCAAGGCTCTGCGCCGCCACTGCAACCCCTCTCCATCTCGTCGAGCCCCTCGGATTTGATTTGTCCGAAAAACAAGTACGGCGCGCAGGCTTAGATTATTGGGATGCAGTCAATCTCACGGTCCACGCTAGTTTCGACCGCTACCTAGAGGACACCCCAAAAGCGCAAAGACACCTCTTTACCACCTCTGCCAAACAAGATCATGCACAGATTGCTTATCACCCCGGTGCACACCTGGTTTTTGGCAGTGAAACCCACGGTCTTTCCAATGAGATCCTCCAGAGATTCCCAGACCAAGGTTGTAACATTCCCATTCAGCTGGGTACGGTTCGTTCCCTCAACCTCGCTAACGCTGTCTCAATCGCCCTTTACACCGCACTAAGAAATCGAGCCTAAAAAATTTGAACATCCGCCCCGAGAAGCTGTCCGTATCGTCAACCATTTAAAACAGGAGTAGATCATGGCAGGTATTGAAATCATCAATCAACGCGTACGCGAAGAGAGCTCATTCGTTTCATCACTGAAACAAGAAGTCGGAAAAGTTATCGTCGGGCAATCCGAATTAATAGATCGACTCATCATCGGTCTGCTCACCAATGGGCATGTTTTACTTGAAGGCGTTCCTGGCCTCGCCAAGACACTAACCATTCAAACCCTCTCACAGGCGCTTTCCACCGATTTCCAGCGCATTCAGTTTACGCCTGACCTACTGCCTGCCGACCTGATCGGAACGCTCATCTATAATCAAAAAGAGGGCGACTTCATCATTAAAAAAGGTCCGGTTTTTTCAAACATCATTCTAGCAGACGAAATCAACCGTGCGCCTGCCAAGGTACAAAGTGCACTCTTAGAAGCGATGCAAGAGCGGCAAGTCACCATCGGCGAAGAAACCTTTTCCCTTCCAAAACCCTTCCTTGTTATGGCAACGGAAAATCCAGTTGAACAAGAAGGCACCTATCCACTTCCAGAAGCACAAGTTGACCGCTTCATGCTCAAAATTTGTGTCGGATACCCCTCGCGTGAAGAAGAACGTCTCATTCTCGACCGCATGGCACACGCCGAGCCACCAGCTCCTATTCAGCCCATTATCACGCCCGAACAAATCCTACGCGCTCGGCAGACCGTTGATGAGATCTATATCGACGATAAAATTAAAGCCTACATCATCGATCTGATCTTCGCCACTCGCGAACCAGAAAAGGCCGGACTTAACCTCAAAGAATATATCAAATACGGCGCCTCTCCACGTGCCACCATCAGCCTCACCCTTGCCGCCCGGGCGCACGCCTTTATGGAAGGGCGCGGATATGTAACCCCGCAAGACATCAAATCCGTCGCTCCAGATGTCCTTCGCCATCGCCTACTTCTCACCTATGAAGCCGAAGCCGAAGAACTCACCACCGATGAGCTCATTCGCCAAATTCTTGCTGAAATTCCAGTCCCCTAATCCATGCCGAAACTCGATCCAAAAGAACTAATTAAAAAAGTGAGGCGCATCCAAATTCAGACGCGTCACACCGTGAATGATCTATTTTCCGGTCAATATCACTCCACGTTTAAAGGACGTGGAATGGAATTTGAGGAAGTTCGTGAATATATGCCTGGCGATGACATCCGCACGATCGACTGGAATGTTACTGCTCGCTCTGGGCGTCCCTACATTAAAAAATTTACCGAAGAACGTGAACTCACGGTAATGCTTCTTGTAGACGTCAGTGCCTCCAACCTCTTCGGTAGTCAATCCCAACTCAAACGAGATCTTGCCACCGAAATTGCCGCCGTTCTCGCCTTCTCAGCGATTCATAATAACGACCGAATCGGGCTCATCCTCTTTTCCGATCAAGTCGAAAAATTGATCCCCGTCCAAAAAGGAACCCAACACGTTCTCCGCATGATTCGCGAGCTACTCACCTTCGAGCCCACCGGAAAAAAAAGCAACATAACCCCTGCCCTCGATTATCTCAATCATATCTGTCCCCGACGCGTTACCACTTTTCTACTTAGCGACTTCTATTTCGATGACGCCCCAGAATCGATACTCAAAACAACTGCCCGCCGACACGATCTCATCTCCATCCAACTAGGCGACCGCTGCGAAACCGCGCTTCCCGCCGCCGGCTTGATCACATGGCAAGATGCTGAAACCGGCGCCTATTCACTCGTCGACACCTCAAGTCCCCACGTACGAAACTCCCTCCTGCTTCAGCAAACTGAACGAACCAATGCACTTGAACTTCTCCACCGCCGCAACGGGATTGACCTTATCCAACTTTATACTGATGAACCCTACGAAAAAGCCTTCCGTACCTTCTTTGCTAACCGAGCCCATCGCCGTTAATCATGCAGCCCTATTTTTTCATTTTATCTCTCCTCTTATACGGCTGCCGACCCGTCACTGAAATGGTATATCCAAGCGATCAACTCACCCTAGAGAGCAACTGCACCCAAACCAATCTCACCATCGGGGAGTCAATCGAGTTTACGCTAATAACGACCTGTCCCCCCGGAGCCACTCTCCAGCTCCCTGAATTAGGTCGAGAAAAAGAGATCATCCAACTCGAGCGTAACTGGGAGCAGATGGAACGATCCGATGCATTGGAACAAACCCACTTTCACTATCGCCTCACCAGTTTTGAACTAGGAACACATCTGATAACCACCAACCAGATTCACTTCACCTACCAAGGAAAAACAGACGCTCATCCCTTCCCCCCCATAACCTTAAATGTCATCTCCAGCCTGCCTCCCGATGCTTCCTCCAAATTAGCCCCACTTCGCCCTCCACACCCGCTCCCCGCTCGCCTACCCCGCTGGATTATCATTGTCATCGCCGCCGGTATCATCGCATACATAATGGGTCGCCTTTCGACTCGTCTTTGGAAAAATCGCATCTCCACCAAACCCGTACCTCCGCATGTCCCCGCCCATCTAAATGCCCTCCGTGAACTTGAAGCGCTCCGCGCGGGACCGCTCATGCAAGCCCAGCAATCCGAACCCTTTGTCACCGAGCTATCCCGAATTCTGCGCCGCTACCTCGAAGCCCGCTTCCAGCTCAATGCCCCCGACCAAACAACCGAAGAAATTCTAGCCGACCTCACCCACTCACCCACACTTTCTGATCAACAACAACGCATCCTCAATACCTTTCTCCAGCAAGCCGATGTCGTAAAATTTGCCAAAGGTGAATGGGAGCAAAATGCCATGGAAGAAGCCTTCCAAACCACCCGTACCTTCGTTCAAGAAACCGCACAGCATCCGGAAGGAGAGAACTCATGATTCGTTTTGCCGAACCCCTTCTGTTGCTTCTACTGCTCATTATACCCGTCCTTCTTTTTCTTCGAAACCGGCGGCGTACTCCCATTCTATTCAGCCGCGTTCAGCTGTTTGAAACTCTTCCTAGTAGCTGGGCACAAAAAGGGCAGCCCCTGCTGCCCATTCTATACACACTCTCCCTCATCTTCCTCGTCATCGCCCTCGCACGTCCCCAACGCGGTCTCGATGAAAGCATCGTCCGCACCGAAGCTGTAGACATGATTCTATTACTCGACCTCTCCGAATCCATGGATACACAAGATTTCAC
>DOEU01000003.1 GCA_003532555.1 Verrucomicrobiota bacterium
AGAACATCGGCTTCGGCTTGATGGTCGAGTTCTATAAGGACATCTGGTTTAATATCTTGGTCGATGAGTTCGAAGAGGGTATTTTGATCACCGATGGGTGCATGATTAATGATTTCAGCAATGTCGGCGGGGTGCATCTCATTAAGGAACTTGGGTAGCTGTTCCCAGAGTTCTCCCTGTATGCAAAAATTTATGCGCTCTTTCATGCGGTTGATATCCGACATAGGCTACTCCGAACGTTGCATAAAGATAGAGGTCGATTGGGAAAAGACCAAGTTTTTTAGTAGATGGTTTATTGAGGGGTGTATCGGGAGTATTCCTAGCAATAGGGATAAGACCAGGAAATCTTTATGGATTTCTAAGAATGATTGGATGTTAAGTGTTTTGGCGAGGAAGCAGGCGTGCAGTTGAATTAGCCGGAGGGGGTCAAGGCTTGTGCAGAAAATAAGTAAGTTTAAACCGAGCGTTTCAAACAGTTGACGTAATTTGTATTTTACTGTTTTGTTCAGACTATCGTAGAATTTAATTGAATTAATTATAGTCTTTATAATTATTGAAAGTGAGTGAGATGATTAAACAATTAACGTATTTTTTAATTTTAGCTGGATGGGGCATGTGTAGCGCTGGGAGTGCTGATCCAGTTGCGGTAGAGATAAATAAAAAGGAGCAACAAATGCAGGTGATAATGAAGACATCTATAGGTGATATTTATATGGAGTTATATGAAGAGGAAGCGCCTAAAACGGTGGCTAATTTTTTGGGATATGTGAAAAAAGGACACTACAGTGACACAATCTTTCATCGGGTGATCGATGGGTTTATGATTCAGGGTGGAGGGTTTACGGCGGATATGCAGCAAAAGCCGGCTTCTGATACGGTGGAGAATGAAGCTGCAAATGGATTGAAAAATACTCTGGGTACGGTGGCGATGGCGCGGACGATGGATCCGCATAGTGCGAGTGCTCAGTTTTTCATTAATGTGAATGATAATACATTCCTGAATTATCCGGGACAGGATGGTTGGGGTTATTGTGTTTTCGCTAAGGTGGTTGAGGGCATGGAAGTGGTTACCAGGATGAAAGGGGTTGCTACGGGAAATGCCGGACCGCATCAGAATGTACCTCGGGAAGCGATTGTGATTGAGTCGATAGATATTGTGAATGAGTGATTTAATAGTATCGGGACTTATTGCAAGCAGTTATCAAGCGGCAATTGCGGTTAGTGGAGGGGGAAGTTCTGCGGTGGCCTCTCTCTTAAGGGTCCCAGGTGCTTCTCGTTTTGTTTTGGAGGCGTCGGTACCGTATCATAAGGCTGCGTTAAGGGCATTTTTGGGTACGGAACCGGTTTCGTTATGTTGTTCAAAGGTGGCAGGTGAAATGGCACGTATTGCGTATGATCGAGCAATGCGTTGGTCGGGACGGGAGAGCCACTGCGTGGGAATTTCTTGTACGGCAGCGCTGCAAACTCGACGTGAGCGAATGGGCTCTAATCGGGCTCATCTTTCGGTAGTTTTGGATAGGAAAAGATATTATCGATTGATCACTTTGCCAGCGGGGGCTCGCGAAGACCAAGAGCTCTATTTAGGTCGAGAATTACTTGTCTATGTGCATGCATGCTTGGAGTTGGCTGATGGATGAGAAACTACATTCGTTTATGAATGGAAGTGATTCGTATTTTTATTCAAGTGGATCTGCGATACCGGTCCAAGGACTATTTTTATCTGGATCTTTTAATCCATTTCATATGGGTCATCAAGGGTTGTTGGATGCAGCAATAGAGGTGAGTGATCGTTCGGGATGTTTGGAGCTTTCAATTGAGAATGTAGATAAGCCTGTATTGGATATGAGTACGGTTGTTGATCGATTGGCAGGTATACCGGAACAGGTGCCGGTGCTTTTAACGCGGGCCCCAACTTTTTTGGAGAAGGCAGAATTGTTTCCTGAGAAGTGGTTTGCAATGGGCTATGATACAGCGATGCGGTTATTAGATTCACGTTATCATACGGATGTTCCGGCGATGCTAGAGCGGTTCTTTGCGCTGGAGAGTAGGTTTATTGTGGCGGGTCGATTACATCAAGGCGTATATCACTGTTTGGATCGCTTACCGATTGATTCTCGTTATCGGCCTCTTTTTATTCCGATTAGTGAGGCGCTCTTTCGCCAAGACATTAGCTCAACAGAATTACGCTCTCCGTTTGGGTATGATTAAAGCGCGGCTAGGGCAGCTTCTTTGACGTATTGTCCGAGTTCTGAGGTGCTGGCTAGGGTGTTTCCTTCGCGCCAAAGATCGCCAGAGCGATAGCCTTGGTCTAATACCTTTTCTACTCCTTGCCGGATTGCCTTTGCGGCGATATCTTGATCGAGTGTGTCGAGCATCATAGCGACAGATAAAATCATTGCCAGTGGATTAGCTTTGTCTTGTCCGGCAATATCAGGTGCAGAACCGTGGACAGGTTCAAAGATGCCAACGGGTCCGCCAACGGAGGCTGAGGGGAGAAGACCAAGAGAACCGCCAAGGGTAGCAGAGGCGTCAGAGAGAATATCGCCGAAAATATTTCCAGTGAGGATGACATCAAACTGACGGGGGTTAATGACCATCTGCATGGCGGCGTTATCTATATACATATGATCGAGTTCTACATCACTATACTCATTTTCGTGGAGTGTTTTTACGGTGTCTCGCCAGAGTCGAGAAACGTGGAGGACATTGGCTTTATCTACGCTGGTCACCTTATTTCGGCGTTTGCGGGCCCAATCAAAGGCGACGCGTGCCACGCGTTCAATTTCTCCTACGGAGTAGATCATAGTGTTCCAGGCTCGTTTTTCGGCGCCTTCCCCTTCTTCACCTACCGGTTGGCCAAAGTAAATACCACCGGTGAGTTCGCGGACAGTAAAGAGGTCGAGCCCGCTAACGGCTTCTGGACGTAGGGGCGAATTTTCAGCAAGTGAGTTAGGAACGGTTACGGGGCGTAGATTGGCGAAGGCACCGAGTTCTTTGCGGATTTTTAGGAGTCCGCTTTCGGGGCGCATGGCGCCGGTAAGGGCATCCCATTTGGGACCGCCGACGGCGCCGAGAAGAACGGCGTGGGAGGCTTTACATGCATCGATAACGGAGTCGGGCATAGGGTCGTTGTGTGCATCGATAGCGGCGCCACCAGCGTGCTGTTCATTGTAAGAAATATTAAATTTAGCTGCGACTGCAACGGCATCGAGAACTTTCACTGCTTCAGTAATTACCTCAGGTCCGATTCCGTCACCGGGAAGTAATGTGATTTTATATGTATTAGTCATGAATACCTCGTTTTATTAATGAGCGAAGAATTGTGCCAAAGGGGCATGGGATTGCAACTGAAAATTAGGGACGGGGCGCTATGGTAGTAACATCCATGATGTGCTTAAGATTATTATAAAAGTCTTCAGCCTCTGTATCATTCATATTGAGCTCTTGCCGGAAAGTGCTTGTGAAGATAGTTTTACGTTGTTGGTCAACAATCGGCTGAGCTTCACGAACTTGTTCCCAGATTTCACGCATTTGTCTCCGATTTGGTCGGACTTCAGGATTATCGAATTGTTGGGAAGATTCGAAAATAGAGGCGAGTGCGTCGACAAAGGCATTGTGGTTTTCAAGTTCGGCTTCGCTCATATATGAGGTGTCCATATCCATAAACATGGCGGTACGTTGGGCGAGGCTGTATTGTGTGTTTTGCTGCCTTTCACGGCGTTCGTCAATGACGCGCTTATATTCTTCGGGGTTTTCTTCTTTCAGAAGTGCCATACGGTCGGTGTAGCTTTCACGTTCGGGATTTTGATTGAGCGTGGGTTCAGTGGTTTGATGTTGGTATATAATTAGTTTATCTTCAGTGTTATTGAGTGTTTCTTGTAGTCGAGCGAGTTCGGATTTTAGTTGATCTATTTCTGTGGTATCGGGAGTTGGTGTAGGTTCCGAGGGGGTTTGTACGTTATCGATCAATACTTTGAGACTGGCAAGCTCAGTTTCTACTGCTTTTCGTTTTTCATTTTGTTTGATGGCAGCAATGCCGGCTCCGACGGTGATAAGAATAGCGATCAAGACGAGTAATAAGGTTTGTTTCTGGTTCATAAGGGGCTTTCTTCTTTTGCAGATACGTTTCTATTTGTTTTTTAGGACATGGGATTTATATAAATGTTCAATTTCGTTTCTATTAATTTTTAGATGCCGAGTGCAATCAACCAAGGGAGGGTAAAGAATGAGAGCAGGGTGCTTAGGGCGATGATTCTTCCGGCAAGGGGCGCATCGCAGCCGAGGACCTCTGCCATAACATAGGAGGTTCCGGCAGTTGGTACACCGAGAAAGATAAGCGTGACCATAGCTTCTGAAGGGGTGAGTTGAAAGGGGGTGATAAGGAGTAAGCCGATAAGTGGGGTTACAATGACTTTCAGTGCGGAAGCAATGAGAGTTGGAGCAGCCGTGGCACGAAGGCCAGCGAGGTCAAGGGTGGCTCCAATACTGATCAATATGAGTGGGAGGGCGGCACTGCCTAGAAGATTCATTGGGCGTAAAATAAGAGGGGGTAGGGGGAGTCCAATTTGATTGATAAAGAGACCGATTAAGCAGGAAATGATCATGGGATTTTTAAATAGGTGTCCGGTAAGAAAAGCCGCAGGGTGTCCTTGCGAGCGGTCGAGTGAACCGCATTGGAGTAATACGGTTACGGCCAGTAAATTGAAGATAATGACGATCGGGGCGATCATAACGGAGGCGAGTTGTTCGGCGGCGGGATGGAGTGTGCTGGCAGCGTATAGAATTATGGGTAGACCCACGAATACACCGTTACCGCGAAAGCTGCCTTGCATGAAGGCACCGGCTTTGACGGGTGTAAGGCGTTGGGCACGACCGAGTAGCCAAGCAATGATGAGGGTGATGAGGGTTGTAATGAAAAAGAGGCTGACCATGCGAATCGTGGTGCCAAATTCAAACTGAGCTTGGCTAATACGTGAAACGAGCAGGGCTGGGAGGGCAAGGTAGTAGACAAAACGGTTCAATTGATCGAGAAACTGTTCGGGAAAAAAGTGCAGGTGTTCAAGCCCTTTCCCGAGTAAGATAAGCAAAAAAACAGGGGCGATGGCATTTATGATTTCCATGAGAGAAACCGTAGTGAATGTTGGGGTGGCATGAAAGAATTCCTATTGGAAGAATTAGGGTGCGGGTTGTATTGGAATGTGCACTTCAAATCGTTTAGCAAAGTTGGGGATGTAGGGACCGTCCCAATAGACCGCATAGGCTTCGCCTGTAGAGTGCCATTCGGGATGACTCTCGAGGTGTTGAACTAGCTCTTGGCGGGTTTCTTGAAAGTTTTTTTCGGAATAACCCCCGCGTTTGCCCATGCTGAGGACGGTGTAGGCAGGTTCGACCACGGGCTGTA
>DOEU01000068.1 GCA_003532555.1 Verrucomicrobiota bacterium
ATAAATCGCACCTTGATCAACCATTACAACGCCACCCTGAGCAAATGTTGATCCTGTCACTAAACAAACTGCCGCTATTACCGCTTTTTTCATTTTTTGTACCTCCAAGCTCTTTCTCGTTAGGATGCTCCACGTATAAAAATGCACCCGCTAAATATCTAATTAAGGAAACATTACAGTTGAACTCTTAACGTGCAACACCAATTTAATGCCAAATCGAATCGCAAATAAGACTATTTAACAACCGATCCCGGCGGCAAATCGCCTCCAATACTCACTAACTGAAGCTCATCACCCGCAGACGCGGCCAACAACATGCCCTCAGAAATAACACCCCGCAACTTCGCTGGCTTTAGGTTCACCACTACCACCACAGTTTTATTTAACAATGATTCAGGTGCATAATGAAGTGCAATCCCTGCAACAATTTGTCTTTTTTCGTCCCCTAAATCCACCTGTAGCTTTAATAACCTATCCGCATCCTCAATTTTTTCAGCCTCTACAATGCGTGCTGTCTTCATCTGCACAGCCATTACCTGATCGAACGTAATAAGACCGTCTTCACTTGTTGTCGGCTCCATGGTCTTCTCCTTTTTTTTCTTCTTCGGAACTTCTAGTTCCGTCGCTTTAAACTCTACACGAGGAAAAAGTGCATCCGGCTGATTCACCTCTAAACCAGACTTCAACTCCCCAAAAGATCTTATCTTATCAAGCACAGGCACTAACTCTTGCACCCCTAATGCTGATCTTAACTTTAACATTTTTTCTGGCATAATTGGGTGAAGTAACGCCGCACACCTTTGCAGCGCATCCGCAGCTACATACAAACTAGTCTCAACGTCTGCCCACCGCCCTTCTTTAGCCGCAGCCCAAGGAGCCCGCTCTTGCAAATATACATTAATTGAACGAACCGCGGCCATAATCAATGCCACCGCGCTATCGAGCTTCATATCCCTAATATAATCACCGGAATTCGTAACTGCATCCTCAACTGCCTTTAAAACTTCGTTTGCCCCTGCTTCAGCATCCAATGTCGTGAGCACCGGCAATGGTGGAATGCGGTTATTACAATAGCGACAAATCATATTTAAAACTCGATTAGCCACATTTCCTAAATCGTTGGCTAAATCTGAATTATAACGCTTAACGAACGCCTCTTCCGTAAAGCTCGCATCCTGACCCAACTTCATTTCAGCAACCAAAAAATATCGGAATGCATCGACACCATACCGATCAATCATCTCCATGGGATCTACCACATTACCCAGAGACTTACTCATCTTTGTCCGTCCTGTAAGCCACCACCCGTGTGCAAAAATTGACTGGGGCATCTCTAAGCCCATAGCCTTAAGCATGGTTGGCCAATAGACAGTGTGCGTTGTTAAGATATCTTTACCAATAAGATGGCATGAACATGGCCATAAGTCATTAAACATTGACTCATCTGATCGATAACCCACGGCTGAAATATAATTAATTAACGCATCGAACCAAACATAGGTGACAAAATCAGAATCAAAAGGTAGTTCAATACCCCACTCTAGGCGGGATTTAGGTCTAGAAATACACAAGTCCTGTAATGGTTTTTTCTTTAAAAATCCAAGTGTCTCATTTGCGCGAAAAGCTGGCTGAATGAAATCAGGATTAGTTTCAATATAATCTATGAGCCAATCCTGATATTTACTCATTTTAAAAAAGTAATTTGATTCAATTATTGATTCAACTGGGCGGCCATAATCCGGACTATTTTCATCAGTCAGATCTTTTTCCGTTAAAAAACGTTCCGAACTAACACAATACCAACCTTGGTATTCACCCTTATAAATTTCACCTCGATCAAATAAATCCTGAAGTGTCTTTTGAACTACATCGGTATGACGTTTTTCAGTTGTTCTAATAAAATCATCGTTCTTAATTTCTAACCTTTTCCAAAGTTCTTCGAACCGAACCACTGTTTGATCACACTGTTCTTTTGGAGTTATACCTTTTACACTAGCTGCCTCTTGAACTTTTTGCCCATGTTCATCCGTCCCTGTTAAAAAATGGGTTGGTATATTTAAAAGGCGATTATAATTAGCTAATACGTCTGCTAAGATAGTTGTATATGCATGACCTATATGCGGTTTATCGTTCACATAATAAATCGGGGTTGTTACATAAAAATGTGATGTATCTTCACTCATCTTTTAAACTCTCATTTCCGGCGCGCAATGGTAATGGGAACCAAGGAAGATTCAAGCGTTGAATTTACTATCCATTATATGTGAGATTAAGAATATGAAATTTAGACCCTGTATTGATCTCCATAATGGAGTTGTTAAACAAATTGTTGGCAGCTCTCTAAGTGATGGATATGAACCCCAAACTAACTTTACAGCAGAGAACTCTCCCGCATGGTTTGCAAAAACATATGCTGCCGACAAACTTACAGGCGGACACGTTATCAAACTTGGACCTGGTAACGACGATGCCGCCCACAAAGCTCTTGCAGCCTGGCCAGGTGGTCTTCAAATCGGTGGAGGAATAACCGCCGAAAATGCTGCTGCTTGGCTTCAATCTGGAGCTAGTAAAGTTATCGTAACCTCTTGGCTCTTCACTAATGATGAGATCGACGACTTAAAACTGAATCAGCTTGTTAGAGAAATTGGGAAGGAGAATATAGTAATTGATTTAAGCTGTCGTATAAAAGATGGCAGATATCATGTTGTCACTAACCGCTGGCAAACCTTTTCTCAAACTCTCGTCAATGGCGACACCTTAAACGAAATGAGCCACTATGCCTCTGAATTTCTCATCCATGGGGTAGATGTTGAAGGAAAACAAGCCGGCATCGATCAACCACTTATTGAAATCCTTGCAACACACAGTCCCATTCCATGTGTCTACGCTGGCGGTATTAGCTCAATAAACGATCTGACTAAAATGCAATCCATTGGAAACGGAAGAATTGATTTCACTATCGGTTCTGCCCTCGATCTATTTGGCGGGTCACTTCCCTATCGAGAGGTCGTTGCCTTCTGTGACTAAAAGTCATACATCAACCCAAGAGTAATCAATAGATCATTTTGTTCACTACCCAACACATCTGGCATATTATCATAATCATTACGCAACTCAGCAAAAAGTGATGCCGAATCTAGCAATCCACTTTTTAAACCAAATACCAACCATCCGTAATAATCCTCCATCGGCTCTTCAACATTCCCGCTGATTTCAATTTGTGCATAACTAGATGCCCACTCATTAAAATCCCAGTTGAAATTGGCTGAAAAACGATACCCCGTATATTGCGCACTATCCTGAATACCTCGGTCATAAGTTGCGTTAAAACCTGCTGCCACATCCAATTTTAAGATCCCATTATTCATCACATAAATGCCCAGGTTGGGTCCGAGCTGCGTACGCAACCGAATCCCACGAATCGAATCATGCAACCCTTGAGCAATTACCGAAGCAAAGTAAGCTGGATTAGAAAAACGAACTCTATATTCGGTGCGGGCTCGAACTAGTCCTTCCGTTTTTTCTCCTCCTGTCTCGCCCTGCTCGCCATAAAATCCATGCAACCAGTCAGACTCATTCGAATAACTCTCACGCTTAATATTAAGTGTATATAATGATTTCTCGGTATTGCCCGCTCGATAATTTGCCCCCAACGACATCTCATTTTCCCATAGATTATCCCCATCCGCATACCCCATAAACATTATGCATAAAGCTATAAAAATTGATTTTTTCATCTAAGTCTCCATTAAAGATATAACGGTAAAATAACGATCCCATTCCATATCAGCAACCTACTAAACTAACAATCAGTCGTATGTTCTATTCCTATTGTTTTGACCGTCTCATAACTGTTATAGTCTCGAAGAAATCAAGGAGTAATAATGAGTACATTTGAATATACCCCCTTATTCCAACATCAAGGAATCGAGACCCCCTGGCGGCATATTACCAGCGATGGTGTTCGTACCGAAATATTCAACGGAAAAGAAGTACTCATCCTTGAACCCGAAATTCTCGAACAACTAGCCTATGAAGCATTCTGCGACGTCTCCTTCTATCTCCGTCCCGAACATCTAAAACAAGTAGCAGACATTCTTGATGACCCAAACGCCAGCGAAAACGATCATTTCGTTGCCCGCGCTTTTATAGAAAATTCTATCATCTCCGCCGTCGGCGAACTACCTACCTGTCAGGACACTGGCACCGCCCTAATCACAGGCCATAAAGGTGCTCAAGTATGGAGCGATTTTAACGAACAAGAGGCCTTCTCTAAAGGTATATACCGCGCCTTTGAAGAGCGAAACCTCCGATATTCACAAATTGCATCACTCAACATGTTTGAGGAAAAAAACACCGGTAATAACTTACCCGCCCAAATTGATATTGCGGCCACATCCGGTAACGAATATCACCTTACTTTTATCGCTAAAGGTGGAGGATCGGCCAACAAATCTTTCCTTTTCCAAAAAACAAAATCGCTTCTTACCGAAGACCAACTCACCGAATTCATTCGCACCGAACTCTTCAATATTGGCACCGCCGCCTGCCCCCCATATCACTTCGCACTCGTCATCGGCGGAACCTCCGCAGAAGCGACCATGAAAACCGTCAAACTCGCATCCATTGGCGACCTCGACGATCTCCCCACCAAGGGCGATGTCACCGGTCGCGCCTACCGCGATCTCGAATGGGAACAACGCGTTCTCGAAATGAGTCGAGCCTCCGGCATTGGAGCCCAATTTGGTGGTAAATATTTTTGCCATGATGTACGAGTGATTAGACTTCCCCGTCACGCCGCTAGCTGCCCCGTTGGCCTCGGTGTTTCCTGCTCCGCAGATAGAAATATCCGTGCTAAAATAACTTCAGATGGTGTCTTCCTTGAACAACTCGAATATGACCCTGCTCGCTTCGCACCTAATGAACTTAATAGCGATGCTGACGATGCACCCATAATTAACCTGGACCGTTCAATGGAGGAGATTCTCAACGAACTTTCTTCCTACCCCGTCTGTACACGTCTTCGACTTAACGGCACCCTCATCGTCGCCCGCGATATCGCTCACGCCCGCATCCAAGAAATGTTAGAAAATAACGAACCCATGCCTGAATACTTCAAAAATCACCCCATCTACTATGCAGGGCCCGCTAAAACCCCAATCGGAAAACCATCTGGCTCCTTTGGTCCAACTACCGCTCAGCGAATGGATCCCTATGTCGATCAATTTATGCAAGAACGCGGTTCCATGATTATGCTCGCCAAAGGCAACCGCTCCAATGAAGTCACCATAGCTTGCGGAAAGTACGGCGGATTCTATTTAGGATCTGTTGGCGGACCTGCTGCCCTCCTAGCAGAAAAAAATATTAAATCTGTTGAAATCGTTGACTTCGAAGAACTTGGCATGGAAGCCATTCGTAAAATCGAAGTCGTCGATTTTCCCGCCGTCATAATTGTCGATAACAAAGGCAACAACTTCTTCACCGACATCCTCAAACCCAAAGGTAAACGCACATGATCTACCGCGCACTATTAACGCTCCTACTGAGCGTTTTAACAGCACACGCCCTCCTCAATACCGAAACCCTTCAGCTTCAAGCTATCGAGATCACTACCGAACAATTCCCTGATGCCGATGAAGTCCTTCTTAACGACATTACCGAAGTCACCTACCAACCCGATGGTACCTCCGAAACTCAAACCGATACCGCCCTAAAAATCCTTACTGAAAAAGGAAAGCGAAACAACCGCACCCTCTCCCTCAGCTTTAACATATCTTACGGAACCAACTATTTCACCCGAGTGGAACGGATTAGCCCTGAAGGAGCCATTATTCCAATCGATATTGCAGCCAATAGCCGTCTTATGGTCAACCCATCCCAGATGAGTGCTAATATCTACAATCCAAACTCGAAAATTCTCCAATTGTCCATTCCCGGACTGCAAATTGGCGACATCATTCGCTATACCACCCACGATAAAATAACCAAAACTGTTGTCCCCAACACTTGGAGCGATTATCAAGTTTTTGAAGCTGATATTCCCATTCTTAAAGCCACTTATCATGTGAATGCCCCGGCAGAACGACCCCTTCAAAACATACTACTTAAAGATGAAATTCCCGGTACCATCACACATCACCAAACTCAGGAGCTAGATCGTATCCACTACACATGGAACATTAATAACGTCCCCCAATACTTTGCCGAACCCAGTATGCCTACCCCCTACACCGTCACACAACGTCTACTCATAAGCACAATCGAAACCTGGGAAGACCTATCCCGCTGGTACTGGAACCTCTGCCTTCCCCGAATGGAATGCACAACCCCCGCAATGGAAGCGAAAGCACGTGAACTTGCCGAAGGTAAATCTACCAAGGAAATCATAGAAGCACTCTTTACATTCGTCTCACAAGAGATTCGCTACATGGGAATCACCACCGAAGAAGAAGCCCCAGGCTACGAGCCCCATGACGTCTCCATCACCTTCGAAAACCGCTATGGAGTTTGTCGCGACAAAGCTGCCCTCCTCGCCACCATGCTACGTATTGTCGGGGTCGACGCCTTCCCCGTCATCATTATGGCCGGTCCCAAAAAAGACGAAGAAGTTCCACAACCTTTTTTCAATCATGCCGTCACCGCTGCACTTGATGATAGAGGTGAATATGTTCTTATGGATCCCACTGATGAAAACACCAAAGACATCTTCCCTGCATACCTTCAAAACATGAGCTACCTCGTTGCACGTCCTGAAGGTGAAACTCTCAAAACCTCCCCCATCATTCCCGCTCCACAAAATACAGTCCATATAAACACCCAAGCCAATCTTGATGCACAAGGACGGCTATTCGCCCATACAATCATTGATTTTGAAGGTATCAATGACACTATCTATCGCGCCCATTTCTCGAAGTTAAAACCCGAAGAATTTCGCCAATTCTTTGAAGGACACTTACGCAGTGCAAGTGCATCAGCCACACTCGATTCTATAACATTCCATCCATCCGAACTTCGTGATACCTCGCAACCCCTCCGTGTTGAACTTCACTATCAATCTTGTGACCTACTGACCCGAAATAGCGAAACAAGACTTCTGGAACTACCGCATCTCGGCAACTCCATCGGCTACGCGAATTTTCTACTCGATGAAACTGGTCTAACGGAACGTCGTTTCCCCTTATACACTCGCATCACCGCCGGCATTCGAGAAATCTACCAACTGAAAATTGATCCCGCACTTGGAACCCCCCGAATCCCTAATATTCAATCTACTCAAACCGATGATATATTTTGGAATAGCACATACGTACACAAAAATAATACCCTCTCCATCACAAACTGCTTCGAGCTCCGCACCGTCGAATTTTCTCCGAAAGAATACGCCGAGCTCAAAACCGATCTAGAACAAATTGAATACGAAAGCCGAAAACAACTTCTTCTTCAGAACGCTCAATCCAATATCGATCAATTCATCCCCGATCATCAAACACCTGCTGAAGAAAAATTCACGCAACCTGATCTTCGCATCCTCGATCATCAAGAAATATTTTCCCTAACTGATGCGCAAAACTGGAGCCAAGAAACCTATCAGAAAATAAAAATTCTCACCTACGCCGGACAAAAAGATCAAGCCGAAATTCAGCTATCATATAACCCAGCTTGGGAAAACGTTATCATCACCAACGCCCGCGTTACACTACCCGATGGAACTGTAAAAACCGTCCGAGCAGAAGAAACCAATATTATGGATGCCTCATGGAGCGCCTCCGCCCCTCGCTACCCTGCCGAAAAAATTCTTGTCGTCAATCTACCCAGTGTCGAAATTGGCAGTACAATCGAATATGAAACCCACCGAAATATCTCCGGGAAACCCTATTTCGCACTCCATCGCTATTTCAATGATTTCGATCCCATCGATGCAAAAAAAGTCACTCTTAATCTACCTAAATCGTTGATTTATCAGCAGCGAAGTAACGGCATCGAACTATCAGAAACGCTAGCCGATCAAACACGCAGTCTTACTTGGGAAGCCCACGATCAACCCGCGGTCATCATCGAAGAAGATATGCCCTACTGGCATACCTTCAATTCCTATATTCGTCTAACTACAGCTGACTGGAAGAGTTACGCAAATCAGATCTATCAATATCTTCAAAAAACTACACAAGATCAACCCAATGCATTCCAAATCGCGCATGAACTTACACAAGATATACCAACTGATCGCGCTCGCATCCTCATCCTACGTGACTGGGTATCAAAAAATATTCGCCAAGCCGGCCCCGCCTTTACCGACCTTCCACTTCACTGCCTAAGCCATGCCGATATCACCCTCGCCGACCGTTACGGAAACCATGCAGACCGAATTATTTTACTACACTGCATGCTCAA
>DOEU01000140.1 GCA_003532555.1 Verrucomicrobiota bacterium
TCCATAACAGGAACCCCACGCTCAACAAAATCATCCAACACAGCCAAACACTTTCCTGAGTCGGCTGAATAAACGGTCTCCAAAAAATATTCTCGCTGAACCGTCTTAGCAAAACGCAACTCTGTGCGCGTCTTAGAGCTATCCATTTCCGCACTGTATCCCGCAACTGAGGGAAATGCAAAAAGCAGTGGTGATTGAACTTCACGAACATCATAATCCAATTTCGGGTCGCTACCCGAATTAATCCAGAAAGTCTTTAATACCGGCTCTACCGAGCTAACCAGTCCTGAAGAAAGCGTGAACGGTAACAAACTCAAAAGAACCATAACCAAGAGAGCTACCCAAACAAAATGTGGCACATCTTTACCACCTAGATTCATTGATAATAATCCTCACCTCTCAACCCCGTCGCTAACGAAATTGACTGAACCCCAGCGGCTTGAGCCGCACTCCACACATCCACTAATCGACCATGGCTCACCTGACGATCTGCCTCAATAATAAGAACCAATTGTGGCTCCTTATTGACCCGAACTATCAAGTGCTCCACAAGCCTATCCAAATCTATTTGCTCATCATCAAAATAGATCCGCTCATCTCGAGTAATCGATACAACATCACCACCCAACACCACACCACCATTAAAAACAGCAGCCGGTAGTTCTATTTGAATCCCAGGCTTCAATATTACAGGTGAAACAACCAGATAAAAGGCGATCAAGATGAAAGCGATATCCAACAAGATCGTACAGCCAACCGAAACCCCACGATAACGTAATCGAGGACGAAACTTTCGAAACCGAACACCTTGTCGGTTTGGCTGCTCCAAATCATTCATACTCCTCTCCCCGCTGCTCCCACTCATGTGCTAAGAATCGAGTGACTTCATTAACTGCATACTCCATATTACTCGTAATTCGCTCCACACGACCCAATAGAAAATGATATCCCACTAACGCCGGTAAAGTGAAACTAATCGCCAATATACTGCTCAAAAGCGCCTGCCAGATTCCTCCTGAAACATTTCCGATGTGCGTTAGTGGTGCTACTACTTCCATCCCAATGAACAACTCCAGCAAACCCACTAACGTGCCCAATAAACCTAACAACGGCAACAACTGCGCTAAAATATACAATCCACTAAGATTTTTCTCCAACCGAGGAATTTCTTCCAACCCCGATTTATATAACATCGTCTGCAACTGTTCAGGCGTCTCATCCGCATTCAATAAAGCAGTCCGAACTAAATGTGCCACCGGTCCCGGAGTCTCATTACAAATCGTAACAGCCTCAACTCGGTTCCCACGATTCATCAACGTAAAAATCCCGCTCAAAAAATCTTCTTGCTTGATCTGAGCCCGATGTAAATGAAACCACCGATCCAAAAATAAGCCAAGAGCCACAGCTCCACAAATCCAAATCGGCCCCATCATCCATCCACCATTTTGCATTAAACCAAACATTGCACTACTCCAATTCCTGTCCTACAGATTGTAAACTACTTCTTAATGCCTCTGCCCGTTTCTGCGCTTCATTCGAAGCCGGAACAGCAGCCTCAACCATACGATCATACACCGCAATCGCTCCCGTCGGATTCTCTAAATCAACCTGCAAAGTAGCTGCCGCAAACCCCGCACGCGTAAACCACAATAAGTTTTTTGAACTGCGCGCCAGGCCCTCATTTAAAAATGAGTATACCACCTGCATATACGCCTCAAAAGCCTCATCCGGTCGATCCATTTTTTGCGCACAACGCCCCATCTTATAGAGCGATTGTAATCGCAATTCACGATCCAGATTAACCCGTTCTAATAACGCCCGGTATCCCTCAAAAGCAACTTCATAACGCTCCGGCTGATCTGCCCCCAACGCAAATTGACAATCGGCCACCCGACCCTCAGCCGCAAAAGCTAATGAATGCTGCGGAAAATTCTTCAACACTTCTTCAAATGCCAATATCGCCCGGGCATGCTCTCCCAACTCAGTTAATGCATCCCCCTGAGAAAATCGCGCTTGGGGCAATAAACTACTCTCTGAATAGACCCGAACTAGTTCACTGAACCGCTCAATCGCAACCGTAAACTCATGGGTTCGCATTGCTGCTCGACCTGCTTGATATAACGCCTTTTCAGATAAAGCATGCGACTGATAATCCATATAAATACGTAAAAACTGCCGCTCCGCCTCAGTAAAATCTCCACTATTAAAGGCCTGCTCCGCTAACCAAAACAACACCTCAGGCGTCCAAACAGAATCAGGATGTTCCACAATGAAACGCCGACAAAGTCCGAGCGCTTCCTCAACATCACCCAGCATGTACAATGAAAATGCTCGCATATAAATCGCCTGTAGAACCGATTCACCCTGCTGATCACTCTGCGTTAATTCAAAAAAGATTTTTTCCGCTTCCTCATACTGACCCAACGCATACAACAACAAACCCCGTTGCAACCGACTCAACCGCACAACCTCCGCATCTACCGCATTCCGCTCAAGCTTAATATACGCAGCTAATGCCTTTTCCCATTCTTTCTCTGCAATCCAAACATCCGCAATCCGCAACATCGACTCCACAGCTAATGCATCCACCGGATACAGCTCAACCACACGCTCAAATTGAGACAAAGCCTTTGCCCGGAATCCAATCCGGGCCAATGTTAATCCGATTTGATACATACCCCGTGCCTCATGCGCATGCGCTGGATATCTTTTCAAAAACTGTTGATATAAAACTTCTGCCTGCTCAAATTTCTCCGCCTGATAATACGCATCCGCAGCCTTAAATAGAGCCGTAGGGGATAAATCAATACTCTCATTCTGACGAAACGCCTGCTCAAAAAGATAGGCTGCCTCTTCCGGCCGACCCAACTCTAGCAACGCCTGTCCACGTCCATAATAAGCCCAAGAACGCTGCTCTGACTCCTCACTCACATCTAGCACAGACTGAAACACCTGTGCCGCCCGCTTGAAACTCAACTGCTCCAAAAAAACCTGAGCTTTCTGCATCTGCAAACGCAATGCCCAAGCCCGACTCTCCACCTCAACCTGAGCTGCCTCAATCCAACGCAATGCCAAATCCCACTGCCCCGTACTCTGGCAAAGCCGCGCCAATTCCGCTTTACGTTCCACCCGCCCAGTTGGTGTATCAATCCAATCAATCGTCTGTTCAAGCATCTTCAGAGCACTCCGAAAATCGCCCTGCTCTATCTGCATATCAGCCAAAAAACGTGCTGCCTTCAATCGATAAACACGTCCCGCCTCCACATTCTTCATCACCGAATCAAAAATTGCAGTTGACTCTTCCTCATTTTCCTCCGCAAGAATTTCCGCTAACAATAACCTAACGCGATACATTAAATCACCCGTAGCAAACGCGTTCACCGTGCGCAACTGCTCCAACGCCTCATCAACCCGATTTTGTTTTCGCAAAACCCACGCAAGATCATATCCATTCTCTGCCATCGCCTCGTCCGACTGAAACATCGACTCAAACCGAAGAAAAACGCCTTCCGCTTCTTCCAAACGATCCAATTGAACCAACAAACTTCCCTTCAATCTAAGCCGATCATCAGCCATTAATCCAACCGACTGATCCCCCTTTAAAAGTAACAACCCCGCCTCAAGATTCCCCAAATCCATCTGTGCCCGCGCCATCCAATAACGCAATCGACCATCATCAGAATTATTCGAAATTTCATCAAGCACCTCTTGGAAACGCCCTTGACCCCAAAGTGCATGCGCCAATAAAGCCTGATCTGTCAGATCCATTTTACCAGCTACATCAAGTGTATTTGACCGAATTTTCTGTTCGGCAAGCGAATAAAACCCATCTTCCAGAGCCGCAGCAATCTCCATGTGCATCCCATCCGGAAGGCTGGCAAACGAAACCAAACAAAGCCCGAGCATTGCCACCCAAACAAGCCTTCGTCTTATCCTCATCAAACACTCCTTTACAATCACTTTATTATTCCCCACCCACCTTTTCATAAACTATATTTAATTAGCTCTTTTAGGCATAGCCCAGCTTTTTTAGAATCCAAAAATTCTTTCGCCAATTCTTTTCTACCTTCACCGTCAACTTCAATGAAATTCGAATATCATACATCTCGAAGAGCTCACGCTCAGCCTCTTCACGAACCGTCTTAATCAGCCGACCTTTTTCGCCAATCACAATCCCCTTTTGAGAATGTCGTTCCACAAAAACAGACGCTTCCACCTTCCACTTCTTTTCACCCTCATCGATTGATTCCACCCAAACTGCCACCGCATGTGGCAACTCCTGATGCAACCGATTAAATAATTTTTCACGAATCACATCGGCCATATTAAGTTTTCGCGGATAATCTGTTAATATATCCTCCGGAAACAATGGCGGTCCCTCCGGCATTGTCTCCCGCAACTGATCAATTAATACCCGAACGCCCTTACCATCCAATGCAGAAAAATCCAGCCACGTTGGCTCCACTCCACTCTTCTTCTCTTCAGCAACAGCCGCCCACAAATCCTTATATGCTTTTTGGTATGCAAACCCTATATCCTGCTTATTCAACCCAAAGAAAACCGGAACCTCCGCA
>DOEU01000013.1 GCA_003532555.1 Verrucomicrobiota bacterium
TCGTGCCTTTGGCGATAAATCCACCTTGGGTGATAACATCTTTTTTTTGACCCTCAAATAGGGCACTTCCACTGGGACGTAGTTCGCACAGCGTAGTTCCCTCGAGACCGAGTAACTCTTCGCTATGGTCAGCGCTTTTCTTGATGGTTTCATGTAAAGTGAGTGTAGAAAATGCACGCGTTTTTGGAAGGTATTTTCCAGCAAATACGGTCAAAAAAAGAGAGCCGCTAAAGGCAATAGCCACATTGATTAGGGGCGTCGTGAAGGTTTCAAGTTCCCATGAAATGGGTTGCCACGAACCGGGCATGCGTTCGCTCATCGCATTGATGAGTGAAGCAAGCATGATAAGTAATCCGCCTAACCCTACAAATCCAAACCCAGGAGTGATAAAGATTTCGATGCCGATAAGCAACACACCGAGCATAAAGAAAAGCGCATCTTCCATGCCGGAGAGTCCAGCGATGTGATGACCAAAAAAGAAGAGCAGCAAGCAGGTGCCTCCAAGTAGACCGAAGATGCCAAAACCGGGGGTTTTAAATTCAAGCCATAGTCCCCCCATGCCAATTAACATTAGAATGGGAGCGACTTTTGCGATGGTTCGGGCAATGGATTCAGCACCGGTTACTTCGATGATATGTTGTTGAGCATTGGGGAGTCCAATTTGGATGAGGAGTGCCTCGATATCTTTTACGGTTCCACTTGATAGCAGGGGCTTTTTCGTTTTTCCGACGAGTTGTTCGGCTTCGGTATTGGTGAGTGTGAGTAGCCGACCTGATTCACTAATGACCTCTCGCCCAACTTTATATTCCATATCGGCGCGCACCATGGCTTCTCCTAGTTTGGGGTCATGTCCGCCTTGTTCGGCGGCGGCTCGAACCATGGCGGAAACGGCTGAAGTCATTTTTTCCTGCACTTCTTCAGGCATTTCTTGAGCACCACCCATGGGCGACATCATCATCGGGGTTGCCGCTCCAATTACACTACCAGGCGCCATGTAGATATTACCAGCAGCGAGGGCGATGAACGCACCGGCTGAGTATGCTCCTTTATCAACATAGGTATAGGTTGGAATGTCATTTTTCCCAATCAGGGAGATGATTTCTCCTGCAGCGTTAACGGCTCCTCCGGGTGTGTCCATATGAAAGATAATAGCATCGGCTTGATTTCGCACAGCATTATCATATCCGCGCCGCACGACGTAGAGTAAAGCGGGCTCAATCATACCCTTGATCGGTATGATGGTTACGGTTCTTTGAACGAGGTTCGTTTCCGCTGGGAGTTGAGGGATGAGTAGAATTAGTAGACAGAGACTAGTTACTATTTGCTTCATGATATGTATGATACGCTTTTATTTTATGGTCTGCTATGAAAAAAGAATACAACAAGATATATATACTTTCGGAGGAGTGGCTTGTGGACTTACAGTTTAGGAGGAAAGATTCATGAATTTTAAAGGGAAACGGGTGTTGGTAACTGGTGGGGCTCAACGAATTGGGCGTGCTTTTACTGAGTCATTTTTAGCAGCTGGTGCGCAAGTGGTAGTGCATTATCATCGGTCTCGCTCGGAGGCTGAGGCCTTGTCGCCTTATACGCTTTGTGCTGATTTAGCAGATTCATATGAGGTAGGTCATTTGTTTGATCAAGCGGGTCCAATCGATATTTTAGTAAATAATGCCTCTTTATTTACGCGGGATCGGTTGCCAGATGCAACGGCGGAACGTACGGCTTTAGAGCTGCAGGTCAATCTTTTGGCCCCTCTGGATTTAATTCGCCAGTTTGCTGCTCAGACGAAATCAGGAGCTGTTCTCAATTTGTTGGACCGTCGAATTAAAGCACATGATACAAGCTGTGTACCGTATACTTTATCGAAAGTAGCGTTAGCGGAATTAACTCGATTAGCGGCTCTTGAGCTCGCCCCGCAAATTCGCGTGAATGGGGTGGCACCCGGGCCAATATTGCCGGCACCAGAGACTAGCGAAGTGGATTTTCATGAACGAAAAGGATCGATACCGATGGAACGGATTCCTGCGGTGCAGGAGGTGGTGAATGCGGGTTTCTTTTTATTAAAGAATCCATCTATAACCGGACAGATTATTTATGTGGACGGCGGTCAGCATATGTTAGGAAATGGAGTCTAAAATGGATCGAATTTTTATTGTTGATTTAAAAGTAATGAGCTTAATCGGGGTGTATCCTGAAGAGCGTGAATCACCGCAGCCATTACTAATTAATGTGGCGCTTTCTTGTGATCTTCATGCGGCAGGTCAATCTGATGTGCTGGAGGATACGATTGATTATCATCAATTAGAGCGTTCAATTGTGGCGTTGGTAGAGGAGAGCCAAGTTGAATTACTTGAGGTTTTAGCCGAGCAGATTGCGGTGCTTGGGCTGGCAGATATGCGCGTGAAAGAGGTAGTTGTCCGTATTGAGAAAACGGGTGCGTTAGATGCGTCTCGTGCAGCGGCGGTTGAAGTAATTCGTGAGCAGCGTTAGTCTACGGATCCGTCGAATCGTCCCATGACCCGGAATTTTTGATACCGCTCCTCTTGAAGTACGGTTGCACTTTTTTGATTGAGTTCGGCAAGCTGTTCGATAATTGCTTGCTTGAGTAGACTGGCAGCAGCGGTTAAATCGGTATGAGCTCCACCACAGGGTTCGGGAATAATTTGATCAGCAAGACCGAGTTCGATTAGATCTTTCCCCGTTATTTTTAGGGATTCAGCTGCTTGGTCAGAATAAGCCCGATCTTTCCAAAGGATGGCTGCACAGCCTTCGGGTGAGATCACGGAGTAGTAGGCATGTTCTAAAATAAGAATACGATTTCCGATACCGATTCCGAGCGCACCTCCGCTCCCTCCTTCACCAACAATAACACAGATAATGGGAACTTTTAGATTGAATGATTCGCGCAGGTTCACCGCAATCGCTTCGGCAATATGGCGTTCTTCGGATGCCAATCCTGCGTAGGCGCCTTTAGTGTCGATAAGGGTGATGATAGGCAGATTGAATTTATCCGCTAATTTCATCATGCGCAGTGCTTTACGATAGCCCTCTGGATGGGCACATCCGAAGTTACACTCTACGTTGCTTTTGGTATCGCGCCCTTTTTGAGAGCCGAGAATTATAACACGTTCTGTACCAAGGGTGGCGAATCCGCCAACGATAGCTCGATCATCGCGATGAATCCGGTCGCCGTGTATTTCGATAAAATTGGTGGTCATGGTTTTAATGTAGTCCATCGTGTAGGGGCGGTCGGGATGACGGGCAACTTGTACTTTTTGCCAGGCGGTTAAATTTTCATAGATTTGGTTGCGCATTTCCATGATTTTCTTTTCCATGTTGTCAATTTCACCGGTGACGTCGATATTTTGCTCTTCGCTAAATTGTTT
>DOEU01000004.1 GCA_003532555.1 Verrucomicrobiota bacterium
CGCCGCCGTCGCCGCCGCCACCGCCGCCGCCACCGCCGCAGAAGCCGCCGCCGCCGCCACCATTGCCGCCGCCGCCGCCTCCGCCGCCCCCCCCTGTAGCTGCTTCGCCACCGCATCCACCAACTTATTCTTATTCGCCGAAAAACACCATACCCGGTCAAACACCGCCACCCCTACCCGCTGCTCCTCCGAGAATAACTTCGGTAAATCCTGCATCATCGTCTCTAACCTCGTTGGCTTCTTAAACACTATCCGATCCGCATCCATATATTTAGGATTCACAAACTCCGCAATAATCCCCTGCGTCTCCTCAAGAATCGGCACATACACATCCATTCTAATCACCAACACATTAATATTCCCCGGGAAAATCGAAAACCCATCCTCATTAGGCACATCCCCGTCCGGACTCACCGTCGCCCGTAACAACGGATCCAACTGATTATACTCCACATTCAATGTCAACGCCGACTCACCCCGAACCAACATAGCCAAGCCCCCCACTGCCTCATCTGGAATCCGGTTCACCGCCAACGACATAAAATCAAATCCCTCATCTACCGCCACACCCAATGCCGCCGGTACTGCATTAAACACCTGCCCATTCGTATCCTGAATAAACACCAAATGCTCAATTCCCTCATCCGCCAACCGCTGCGCCAGTCCAGACTTATACAACAACATATGAATATCCCCATGCCCATGCGGCTTCATCAACAACTCATACCGATCCCCTAATGCCAACCGCCCCGCATTATCCGCCACCGCCGGCACCAACTCCTGCTTCAATATATGCACCTGAGAAGACTTCAACCCAAAATATCCATTCCCCTCCAACGACGCCCGCGTAGCTCCATCCGTATCCGCCGAAACCATAATCACAAACGGCATCGTCCGACGCACCTCCATCCGCGCCTCCATCGCCAAAATAGCATCCGCATACTGCTTCAAATAAGACGTCCCCCCAATCGACTCTATCGGAATATCTACCTTGATACCATTAAAGCCCAGCCGCTCACCTAGCCCACCCGCCACCATCACCACAGCCATCTTCGCAAACTGCCTTGCTCCCAACTCCTCCATTCGATCATAAAAGCCATCCATCACCGTCAAATCTACCCGATTTGGCTGCTGCGGAATGTATCCCTCAAACGGATTGTCCCCTGACCTTGCCGTCTCCAGTAAACGCCGACTTTTCTCTACATATCCACATACGCCTCCCGGATAATTTTGTTCCACTCCTTCTAATTTCAAAAGCAATGCCTCCTTCAACCCATCCGACACCCCCCTCATCTCCCAATCCGAAAACAAATGACCTTGATCTGCTAATATCAATCGTCCCACTAACGCCCGACGCTCCTCTGACCAATCTACCCAATGGCTCTTCAACCCTGCCAACTCTACCCACTCCAAAAAATCAAAATTCATAGCAATGCACTCCCCAAAAAAGATATGAAAACATAATGCTAATCCCCACCCCATGATACCACCCAAAACACCCCATAAATTTCACAAACGAATGCATTCCAATTAATTTTTTAAAATTGAGATCCAGTCAATCTAGAACAATAAAAGGCATGGTTTGACGCTCTCCACTGAGTTAGATATGATATATATATGAATAAAAAAGAGCGAATTGAGTTCTTGTGTCGATCCTTAGAACGGCACAACCATCTCTACTATATCGAAGCGCAACCAGAGATTTCTGACCGCAAATATGACGCTCTACTCGAGGAGTTAGAATCACTTGAAAAAGCCCATCCAGAATGGGCAGACCCCTCCTCACCCACCCAACGCGTGGGCGGAATCCCACTCAGTCATTTTGAAACCCGTGCGCATGCCCGCCCGATGTTGAGCCTCGCCAATACCTATTCCAAGGAAGAGCTTCTCGAATTTGATGGACGCACCCGCAAACTACTCTCTGGCGAACCGCTTGCCTATATACTTGAACCAAAGATTGATGGCGTTGCGATCTCTCTGCGCTACGAAAATGGCACCTTGATTCATGCTTTAACCCGCGGTGACGGAACGGAGGGCGATGATGTCACAGCAAACGTCCGCACCATTCGCTCCATCCCCCTTCGCCTCCAAACCGATCATCCTCCTGAAGTCCTTGAAGCACGTGGCGAAATCTATTTCGACAAAACTGGCTTCGAAAAACTGAATCTCAAACGCCAAGAGGCAGGAATCGAACCGTTCGCAAATCCCCGTAATGCCTGTGCTGGTTCCTTGAAACTCCTCGATGCCAGAGAAGTGGCGCAACGCCCACTCGATGCACTTTTCTATGGATCTGGCGAATGCAGTGGGATCGAATTTAAAACACATGAAGACCTCCTTGATACCCTCAAAAAATGGGGACTCAAAACTACCCCCAAACGTTGGAAACAGACCGATTCGGCTGATCTACTTGCCGCGCTCGATAGCCTTGAATCGATGCAGCATAATTTTCCGTTTGAGATCGATGGCGCAGTGATCAAAGTCAATGATCGCTCCCTCTATGAAACCTTGGGTGCCACGGCCAAGAGCCCGCGATGGGCAGTGGCATTCAAATATGAGCCGGAACAAGTCGAGACCACGCTACTCGACATCACCGTTCAAGTAGGTCGCACCGGAGTACTCACACCGGTGGCGGAACTCGAACCGGTTCAGCTTGCTGGCACCACAGTTAAACGCGCGACCCTTCACAACGAAGATGAAATTCGCCGGAAAGATATTCGAATTGGTGACCGCGTGATTATCGAAAAAGCGGGTGAAATCATTCCGGTTGTCATCGCTGTCGTCGTCGCTAAACGGGCGGAAGATAGTCATGCCTATGAATTGCCCCGCACCTGCCCGGAGTGTGATAGTCGGGTACAGCGCATGGAAGGCGAGGTGGCGTTACGTTGCACAAATCTACAATGCCCGGCCCAAGTCAAAAGTTGGCTCGAACACTATGCCGCTCGAGGCGCGATGGATATCACCGGATTGGGAGAATCGATGGTCGAACAGCTGGTCAACCATCACCTTGTTAATACCCCCGCCGACCTCTATCGACTCAACGCAACTGATCTAGAGCACCTTGAGCGAACTGGAGAACGCTCAATCTCTAATCTATTAGATGGCATCAAAAAAAGTAAATCCCGTCCGTTCGCCAAAGTGCTATTTGGACTCGGCATCCGCTATGTTGGGAAAACCGCTGCCGAAACCTTGGCAAAGGCCTTCCCCGATATCGATGCGCTTATGAACGCCTCCTCAGACGAATTAGAAGATCTGGAAGACATCGGTCCTATCGTAGCGAGCTCACTGATCACCTATTTTAAAAACTCAGGAGTAAGAGATGTCATTGAAGCATTGCGAACGGCTGGCGTGACCCTGCACCGCGATGACGCCATTGCCACAGTGACCACTCTCAGCGGAACAACCTTTGTTCTTACTGGAACCCTCAAAACGATGTCTCGTGACGCCGCCGGCGACCGCATTAAAGCACTCGGAGGTAAGGTCAGCAGCAGTATCTCCAAGAAAACATCTTATCTTGTGGCGGGGGCAGCGGCGGGATCGAAACTCACCAAAGCGGAGAAACTCGGCGTTTCGATTTTAACAGAAATCGAGCTAATTAAACTGATAGGAATCTCCGGCGCCCCATCTCCTCCTGCCAATAATGAACAACTCGGTCTTCTATAAAGGTATACTATGATAATCGAGCATATCTCCAACTATAACGACCATCACCACCGGCATCCAACCATTAACGCGGTGTTCGAATTCTTAAAATAGACGAATCTACCCGCAATTGAAGAAGGCACTCAGGTGCTTATTGAGGATCAAATCATCGCCATCGTTGCCCATACGAGTTGCAGCACAACCGCGCAATATTCGGTTAAATAAGTTCTAATTTGATAGAAAATTATATCCTACATGCGTTACTAAAATCATCATGCATCGCAAAATAAATTGCTAATAGGTATGACCCATTAAAAAGTTGAAACGAGGTTTGCCTGTTTCACCACGATCTTCATGATATGAAATTGGCCATGCATAATCCAACTGCAACGGGAAGCCTGGTAGTTGAAGGCGAAGCCCAAAACCATAGTTATCGTTGTATTTAGCAGGATCAAAATCCCATGATTCCGCATTCACAAATCCCCAATCATAGAAAATCGCACCCCGTACGTTATCCCACAAAGGCGTCGTGAGTTCGATGGATGCAAACGCATAGGAGTTACCTCCAATTGAATCTCTACCTTCAGATTCTCGCGGACCCACTTCGCGATATTCATAGCCCCGCAACGTGTATGATCCTCCCAAAAACTGACGATCAAAAATCGGAACAAAATCCGAATCTCCAAACGTGTCAACCGCCTCAAACTGAGCCCTTGTTGTAAAAATCATATCCCAAATCAACGGCGTATGATGCGTTGTCTTGATCTGTAATCCATAAATATCCGTTTCAGCACCCAAAGGGCCTCCACTCAGATA
>DOEU01000119.1 GCA_003532555.1 Verrucomicrobiota bacterium
CAAGAATATTGAGTTGTGGGAGGTCACCGATTTGGTTGAGCGATTCGAAGCGAGTATGCGCAAGTCGGAGTTCGCGCAGTGCGTCGAGCTGAAGGGGCGCTAATTCGGGGCGCTCTGTGCCATTGAGGTTGAGAATGATAATTGGGAGTCCGCTTAGAGGGGTGAGGGTGTTAAGTTCGGAGTTTTGAGCGAGGTCGATAAGGAAGCCGGCTGATCCAAAGGAGGTATGGCGGAGCGTGAGGTTGGGGGTGTCTGGATTGAGTTTTTGGAGACATTTTTCGAGGGAGGCAAATCGGGTTTCAGGGTTGAAGGGAGCTTGATTGAGATGGTGAAAGAGACGGGGAAGTAGGGGAGTGAGGTTATGTTGGATGAAGGCTTGGATGAGAGTGGGGAGTTGGGCATCAGTGATGGGAAGAGTATTTTTATATTTGTTGGCGAGGCGAAGTGCGGGGAGATTGGGAGTTGTTGGGATGCCATCGGTCTGATTAAGCAGGTCGTAGGCTTGTTGAAATTCAAAGTGGCTGAGGTGGATGTAGGCGCGTAGGAGACGGCTTTCGGGGTGGAGAGGGTTAAAGGTGAGGGCAGTGGTGAGGGCTTTGTCGGCTTGAGTGTAGCGGTATTGATATTCGTGTTGTTGGGCGAGTTCGAGATAGTCAGGGGCGACATTGAGAGCGGTTTGCTCGATATAAACCTTTTTTTGTTGGACTTGATCGAGAGCGTTGAGGGCGATTTTTTCACTTGCTTGAATGGAGCGGAAACTGAAAAAGAGGGTGATTGAAATGACGATTAGGGCCGTTATGAGGAGGACAAATGCGATGCGGTGCCGGTTGATAAGGAGTTGAAGATGGGTGATGAGGGTTGGGTTTTCGGCAAGGGTTGCATAGCCTTTGAGGTAGTTTCGGATATCATTTTTAAGGGCGGCTACGTTGGCATAGCGTTCGGCGGGATGAACGGCAAGGCCTTTCATGGTAATGGAGGATAGGGCTTTGGGCAGTGGGGGGGTTATAGGTATCTGCGAGGGGGGGATAATGGCACCTTGAGTGCTATGGCGCATGATGGCTTCGGTGGTTTCGCCGGTGTGAGGGGGAGTGCGGGTTAGGATCTGATAGAGCAGGGCGCAGAGCATATAAATATCGGTATGGAAGTGAAGGTCTTCTTTATTTCCGAGTGCTTGTTCGGGTGCCATGTAGCCGGGGGTTCCCCCTACCATTTTTTGCGGGGTTGTATCGTTTTGGTTTGATTCGGTAAGCAGGGTAGCAAGCCCCCAGTCGAGCAGATGGACTTCTCCAAAGTCGCCAATCATAACGTTAGCGGGTTTGATGTCGAGATGGAGTACGCCTTTCGTATGGGCATAATCAACGGCATCGCAGAGGTTGAGAAAAATATGTAGAAGTTGCGTGAGGGTGTAGGTGTGTTCGGTTTCGGGATCGTGGTGTTGTAGACGGTGGAGAATGGTTTCGAGAGTTTCACCCCGGAGAAGTTTCATTGTGAAATAGGGGTTGCCATTTTTTTCAAGAGCGATGTCATAGATGGGTAGGATATGGGGATGTTGGAGGTGAGCGGTAAGTCGGGCTTCATGCAGGAAGGATTCGATATCGTCTTGAGAAGCAATTCGTTCGGGTTGAATTAGCGCCATGGCGAGAGTGCGTTGGGAGCGAGTGTCCTTGACTTCCCAAATGGTTTTCATGCCTCCGTCTCTTATTTTCTTGAGGGGGATATAGCGAGTATCGGCGGTGGAATCGGTGAGAGCTTCGGTAGAAGCTGTTGGCGTTTGGTGGAGGTCTTCTTGGAATAAAATTTGTTCAGTATCAGAAAACCTGATCTCTTCGGAAAAGAGGTCTGGGTTGAGAATCTCGCGGCTAGGTTGCGGAGTCTGATTATTGAATGGATCTGTTTTTTTCATAAACTTTATTTAATTATTATAGCGTGAGTATGAAAGGTAGGCAAAAAAAAACCCTTTCACTTAAGATTTTTTTGTTCTAACCAAAGCTGATTACTCAAGGATACGAGTTAGACTCCAACATTTTTTGATATAATTTAAATTCGTACAAATTTAGTACTAATTAATACTTGTTTAAATAGAACTAAATAAGTACAACTTCTCCCTTACGTAATATTAAATTAATGCCGCTAAGGATATCTTAGGGCTTAAATTAAAAATAATTCAGTATTATTGAGTTCTGAGATTGAACCTATTTTTTGAAATAAAATTTCTAAAAATAATAAACAATACGAATTTGAGGAGATAAATGAAGAAATTAATAACAGCAGCCTTTTTTGGTTGTGTTGGTGCGGTTGCGGTTGCAGGCGCTGATCTAGAAGAACGCGTTAGCCAATTAGAGGCTGCAGCGGATCTTGACGCTCTCACAAGTCGCCTAACATTAGGTGGTTATGGTGAGTTCCATGCGACAAGAAAAAACGGTGCTACATATGGTGATTACCATCGAGTAGTAATGTATGCAGGCTATCAGTTCACTGATTCAATTCGTTTGAATTCAGAAATTGAGCTTGAGCACTCAAAAACAACAGACGGATACGTTCTTTTAGAACAGTTTGCTGTTGATATCGACGTTTCAGAAAACAACACAGTTAGATTAGGTCGTTTTCTTGCTCCATTGGGAATTGTTGGTCCTAATCATGAGCCACCATTATTCTACGGCGTAGAGCGTCCTAACTTTGAGAAGTACATTCTTCCTTCAACTTGGTCTATTGACGGAGTTGGTGTGGTTGGAGATCTCTCAGCAGACGTTTCCTATCAAGTGTATGCGGTTGGCGGATTAGATGGATCAAGTTTTTCTGAAGGTTCTGGAATCCGTGGCGGTCGTGAAGCTGCATATCCTGGACTAGAATCACCAAGCCTAACTGGACGATTAGATTATTTCGGTATTGAAAACTTGCGTGTTGGCGGTGCCTTCTACACAGGATCTACCGATTATGGTGCTAAAGGTGCTGATGCGATGACGGGCGGAGAGGTAAACATTCTCTCAGTTGACGCTGAATACACATCAGGTGCATTAACGCTTAACTATGTTTGGGCCGCAGGCGACCACAAGGGTAACGGAGCCGCTGTAGCTGCTTCAGATTTCGGTGGTTACTACATGACAGCTGGATATGAAATCTGGCGTGATGGTGAAAGAGCCGTTATCCCATTTGTACGTAAAGGTTCATACGATACACATGAAGCATCAACAAACGATGGGTCTAATGACACGGAAATAGATTCAACTCAGTTTGGTTTACATGTTCCGCTTTCAGATCAATTTGTTCTTAAGGCTGACTTGTTAGATGAAAACGATGTTGAAACATTCAGTGTCGGTTTCGGCATGATGTTCCAGTAAAAGAGGATTAGAGATTTTCTATTGTGTTAACTCGAGGATAGAGTAGTAACACTCCTTCGGAAAATTTCTACTGCTAATAAGGGCGTCTCAGTTTTTGAGGCGCCTTTTAATTTATTCTGGGCGTTCGAAGTAGACAGTGCCTTCTTGAGGGCAGATGGTAATGATCAGATCAGTTAAAAGATAGCGTCCAAGGCGGGGAAGTGCTTGTGAGGGGAGAGAGGCTTGAGGAACTTTCCGAAACACCAGTTCACCTAAACTCAGTTGTCTTGCAGGCATACCATCTGCATTTGCGTGTGCTAGATGATAATCTCCAGCTAGATCTAGTATAAATTCGGTTTCCTTTCCAAAAAGTGCACCTTCGATAACAAGACCTTCGTCTTCTTTATCGAGGATGGATGTTTTAGCTAGAAGCCAGTTTTTATTTGGAACGAACGAATGCATCGTATCGAAATCTATGGTTCCGTTTATGAAATTAAATTGAACATACGAGAAAAGTTTTAAGAGATCATAGCCAAGAACGGCTCGGAGGGGGGGGGATTCAATATTTCTTGCTTGGATCCCCAGCGAGCCGGTTGCCATGCGGATGTAGAGCGGCATGTCTTCAATGAAGAGTTGTCCGATGCGGAGTTGATATGCAATTGCTGCATAAGCTGGGACTCCTCCAGTATTATAACTTCCTCGGTAGGGAATATTTTTCTCCCGAAAACAAAGGAAGTCCGTATTGATATAAAGTGAGTAGTTAAATTCCATCCAGCTATTTGGCGAAGCGGTATCGATAAGTGCATAGGCAGGGTCGCGGTAGTTACGTCCAGCAATTTCAATAACGGGAAGTTTTTTTTCCATGGGAACAACGGCACGATGATTGGGGTGTAGCCGTGCACTTCCGCGCATGCCAACTTCATTGCGAGCAATAGGAAAAACTTGGTAGCCAAAATGACGAGCAGGCTTAGATTTAGATAAAAATGCTTTTTGTTGTTTCTCAGTGAGCTTAGTTTCTTTAGCAGGGCCTACGGGTGTTTTACATCCAGCAAGTAGTAGAACACTTAAACAGAAGATTAAATAGCGCATGATTGACTCCATATGCTTGGGTTAGTTATGAGAAAAATGAATGAAGATTTTAATATCATCTGGATAAGGTGAGTGACAAGCAATGAGCAAGTTTTCAGTGAGTGCGATTCGGAGTGATGAATTGGAATTATCGGATATGAGCTCCCATACAGGACATGCAGCGATGTTATCTAGTCGCTTCCAAGATGGGCTTTTGAATCGATTGAGTCTACTTCTCATCCATGGGATTTCTTTTCCAAAATTAACTAGGACGGCCCAGCGTCGTTCTTTCCCTGTGGTTCGTTGTGGCAGACCTGCTACAATTAAATCATTGTCTTGGATATGCTCATACCAAGATTTTATCTGAAGTGTTTTTTCGATATCTGCATCGAAGGCTTGATTGAGGGTATGGATAAGTGGGCTTTTGAAGAGATCTCGAGGGGTTCCTTGATAGAGAATTTGAGTCGTAGATGGCAAGTGATCGGATAAGGGGCGAGTTTGTTCGTATTGGAGAAGAGAGAAATAGATCAGTAAGACTCCGAAGATTATGATTAAAATCATTTCTTTGGCGAGGAGGTTTTTCATCCGTAATTTACGGTCCCAACTAGTTGTTTAATATCGTTCAAGTCTTTGTCGATCAAAAAAGTTTCGATGCCGTTGATGACCCGTATGGCAGTGCTGGGATCGATAAAGTTTGCGGTACCTACGGCAACAGCGCTTGCTCCGGCAATGAAAAATTCGATGGCATCTTCGGGCTCAAATATGCCTCCCATCCCGATGATGGGTAGGTTAGTTTTTTGGGCAGCATCGTGAACGAGCTTGATGGCAATGGGTTTGATGGCAGGCCCGCTTAGACCGCCGCTTCCATTGGCTAAAACGGGTTTGTGAGTTTTAATGTCGATCCCCATGGCAGGAAATGAATTCATGATTGCAAGTGCGTCCGCTCCCGCTTTTTCCGCCGCCTGCGCAAAAGCTCCGATATCGGAGACATTAGGAGCGAGTTTGGGAATAATGGGTTTTTTTGTTTTTTGTCGAACGAGTTCAATGACACTCGAAAAAATAGAGAGGTCAGTTCCAAAGGCCGAGCCACCTTCTTTGATGTTAGGGCAGGAGAGGTTTATTTCATAGGCGTGAATTCCGGATTCGTTATCAAGTTGTTCGATGACTTTGCCGTATTCTTCGATGGTCTTTCCCCAGATATTCACAATTACAGGGGTGGTATAATCGGCGAGAAAAGGAACATAGGTATCGATGAATCCTTGTGCGCCCGGACCGGGGAGACCAATTGCGTTGAGCATACCTCCGCGGGTTTCATGGGTGCGGGGGGTGGGGTTGCCAAGGTGAACGTCTGGGGCAATCCCTTTTACGGTAATGGCGCCGAGGCGATTGAGATCGACGAGTTCGGCATATTCGGGTCCGTAACCAAAGGTGCCGGAGGCGACGGTTACGGGGTTTTGCATCGTCATGGAGCCGATTTGAACGGCAAGATTGGGTTTATTCATCCCAAAGTACCTCTCTTGATTCGAAGATGGGCCCATCTTTGCAGCATCGAGCCCACTGCCATCCTGTTTCTGTTTTTTGTTTGATAACGCAGGTTAAGCAGGCGCCTACCGCGCAAGCCATATTTTCGTCCAGAGATAACCAGGCTTTAAAGTTATATTCGATGGCT
>DOEU01000137.1 GCA_003532555.1 Verrucomicrobiota bacterium
TACATGATGTGGATCAGTTAAATCGATTTGCTTTTACGGGTCGATATGATGTAACTAAGTTATCGTTTTATGCATGGCTGTTGTTGCGAGAGACCTATCAGTTGCTCGAGGTGGGCGCCGCCTTGGGGCGGGGTTGTGGGCCGTTGTTGATAACGCGTGAAGCTGAACCCCTGCCAGAGCTTCCACGCGTGGCGTTGCCGGGAGAGTTGACAACGGCCCATCTGTTATATCGTCTATGTTATGGAGATAGAGCGGAAAAAGTTTTTATGCCGTTTAACGAGATTATGGATGCGTTAGCCGCGGGAGAGGTGGATGCGGGTGTAATTATTCATGAAGGGCGCTTTGTTTTTGAGGAGCGTGGGTTTCATTGTGTGCAGGATTTAGGGGTGTGGTGGGAAGCTGAAACAGGCTTGCCGATTCCGTTGGGTTGCATTGCGGTTCGGAGAAATCTGGGTAAGGAAGTGATTTCAGATATCGAACAAAGATTGAAGAATTCAATTAAACATGCTTTTGCACATCCAGAAAAAACAAAAAAGTATGTTCGTGCGCATGCACAAGAGTTGGATAGTGGAGTCATGGAAAAGCACATAAATACATATGTAAATACCTTCACCCAGGGGCTGGGTAAGGAAGGCCTCGCAGCTGTAAGAGAGTTAGAAAAACGAGCTTTTGTAGCCGGAGTGATTAAATGATTGGGGTTCTTTTTGCAACGGAAATGGAAGCGGCAGCATTCCAAAGCCGAGACATTCCTGATGATGTTATGCTGAAAGTGGCCGATGAGATGGGGTTGGAAGCGGCGCGTATTGCAGCGGAAGAGTTGGTGGAATGTGGGGCGACAACGATCATTAATGCGGGCGTTTGTGCGGCGTTACATAATCGATTGGAGAGAGGATCTGTTTATCGGATTTCAACGGTGATTACGGAGGAGTTAAAGGCAGCTGTAAATGTGGGTGTTGGACTCGGACTCAAGAAATTAGTGAGTGTGGAGGAGCCTTTGTATCAAGCGGATCGCAAACAGGAATTAGCCCGTCAGTATGATTTGGTTGATATGGAAGGCTACGCGGTCGCGCGAGTGTGCGAGACGCATCAAATTCCTTGTATTTTACTGAAAGGTGTCACTGATTTTGGTGATGCGATGGCGAAAGAGGATATTCAAACTCACATTGCACCGGTCTCTGAAACGGTTGCCGATGCGATTTTATTTGTGTTAGATGGTATGAAATCACGTTCTAAACAAAGAGGTGATAATCAGAAGTCAGTTTTGAATCTAAGTGAAGGTACTGGGGGCTTAGTGAAGCGACTTCATCGCTTTACAAAAATAGAGCATCTGATTTTTTCATTACCACTTTTATTTGCTGGTGCTTGGTTGGGTGCAGGAGGGCTTCCTTCTCTACCTGTGTTACTTTGGATTACGTTAGCCGGCTTGGGTGCGCGAACCTTCGGGATGGCGCTTAATCGTATTTTTGATCGCAAGATCGATGCGCTTAATCCGCGTACAGCAAAGCGTGAAATGGCAGCAGGGGTTTTATCGTTGAAGCAGGGCTATGGAGTGGCATTTTTTGGAGTCATTCTTTATTTCATCGCCTGTGTTGGATTGGGCGAACTAGTTCTTAGATTATCTCTTTTTCCCCTCATACCGCTTACCGTCTACTCATTGTTAAAACGATTTACGCCGCTTTGTCATTATGGTATTGGGGTAGCTTTAGGCTTTGCACCGTTGGGTGCCTTTGTTGCGGCGTCAGGTGATTTAGCGGTTTCATCTGAATTAATTGTATTATGTCTATTTACTTTTTTCTGGATCAGCGGATTTGATATTCTTTATGCCTTAATGGATCGGGAATTTGATCAGATGCATGGCGTGAAGAGTCTCCCTGCGGCAATAGGTGAGAAGGGGGCGCTTACCGTGGCTGCGTTTACTCATTTAATTGCTTTTGCTTTCTTAGTGTTGTTATGGATGGGCTTCGGTGGAGCGCTTCCTTTGTTGTCTTTAAGCGTTGCGGCAGTTGCATTTGGTGCAGCTTATGTTCCAACAATTCCGATCACCGTTCGATTTTTCCCCATATCGGCGATTGCGGGAATTGCAGGTGCGCTTGTTGTTTTATTAGGAGGTATATCATGAATCTAGTGGTGGCATTAACAGGAGCGTCAGGCTCCTATGCAGCTAAAGCGATTGTCGAGCGTTCGAAGTGGCCGGTTACGTTGATTGCGAGCAAAATGGGTAAAATGGTCTATGAACAGGAAGCAGGACCTTTTGAGGAGTTGGAAGAGATGGTAGATCAAGTTTGGCAGGATGGAAATCTAGCCGCAACGGTTTCATCGGGATCGGTACCGACTGTGGGGATGGTTGTTGCACCTTGTTCGGCAAATACGTTGGGAAAAGTTTCTGCGGGGATTGCAGATTCATTGGTTTCTCGATCAGTGCATTGCCACTTAAAGGAGAGTAGACGCGTGGTTTTGTGTGTGCGTGAAGCACCTTGGTCACCCATTACTGCTCGAAATGCGGCTTCATTTTCGGCGGCGGGTGGAACAGTTATGCCTATCTCCCCACCGTATTATATGGGGAAGGGACGTATGCCCCATGAAATCTCAGTGGCTGAGATGATTGGCTTTTATGCTGATCATGTGTTGGCGTTGTTTGGGCAGGAAGCTCCCCAAACCTGGGCTGATGTTCGACAGTGGGGAAAAGAGTCGTGAGCGATGCATCGCGTGACACCCTAATTTCAGCGAATGAGAACCGTGAAATGTTTGATCGCATTGCGAGCACCTACGATACGGCAAATCGAGCTATTTCGCTTGGGCTGGATATCGGCTGGCGACGAAAAACCATTGAGATGTTGGCTCCGATGGAAGACGGGCTCTATCTAGATGTTGGTACCGGTACCGGAGATTTAGCTATGGAGTTATTAGCTCATGTTCCGAAGGCGCACGTTGAAGCGATTGATCCGTCTGAAAAAATGTTAGCAGTCGCCCGTGACAAAGCGCTGCAACTTGGTGTGAGTCGGCGACCGCGTTTCCAGAATGCAGATGCATTGAATCTGCCAATGCCCAATACGTTATTCGATGGGATTGTCTGCGGATTTTGTTTTCGCAATATTGAGCATCGCCAGCGCGCATTATCGGAAATGTTTCGAGTGATGAAGCCGGGCGGCAAACTACTTATATTGGAAGCGACTTATCCAGAGAATATATTGGTTAGGTGGGGATATAAACTTTACACCCCGTTGGTGCCATTGATCGGAAAGCTCTTTGGCGATGGCGATGCATATTCTTATCTGCTCGATTCAATCGAAGATTTTCCACGACGAGATGCAGTGACGGGGATGTTCCGGATTGCAGGATTTCAAGGCGTTTCTTCCACCCCTTTAGCGATGGGTACAGTCTCTATCTTTGAAGGAAGGAAGCCTACTTAATGAAGCTCGTGAGGTTTGCCGCCGCTGACTACAGTAATTCCGCGCCATTGGTCGCCTGCTTATCTCAGGTTGATCCGAATGTGGAAGTATTTCATGGAGTGCCTTCTATGCACTTGGAAGAACTTCTTAGTGGACGAATTGACTGTGCTCTTATTCCGGTTGCGCATGCGATTCAACATCCTGAGCTAACGATTTTAGATCGGGTTGGTGTTGCTGCTGATGGAGCGGTACGCAGTGTGTTATTGAAATGTCATAAACCTGTTGATCAAATTATCACTGTTGCTCGTGATGCAGCGTCCGGCACCTCCAACGTATTAGCTGAGCTCGTGCTTGAGCATCATTTTGGTATATCGGTTGAAATGGTGGATTATAGCGACGGTGCCGATGCTGAAGTGGTGATTGGGGATCGAGCTCTTTTGAGTGAGCCAGCTAAAGCAGGTGATATTGATTTGGCAGCTGCGTGGAAGACGCTAACGAATTTACCTTTCGTTTTTGCTTTGTGGGTTGTCCGCCCAGATTTTGATGAAGTGGATCGGATTGATTCTCTAACCCAGTGTGCGACTGAGATGGGAGTTAAATGTATCCCTGCGCTGGCGGCCGGATATGCAGAAAAATTCGGTAAAACTGCTAGTTTTTGGCAAGAGTACTTAGAAAAAACAATCCACTTTCAATTAACGGATGCTGACCGTAAAGCCATGGGGCAGTTCAAAACCATGGTAGCGGTTCATCAACTCCTAGCCGCGCAAATAGAAGACTAAATGTAACCGCGTAAAAGCTCTACTGATTCGATTACTTTTTTAATAGGTTGTTCTTGAAGAGAATGAGCGCCCCAGCAACCATCATTAAGATCGAGTAAAGTTGCCCTTTCGAAAGCCATTCAAAATAGACGGTGCTATCTGGCTCTCTGAAAAACTCGATGCCTATACGGGCGGTGGCATAGAGAAGTAGATAGCAGCCGCTCATGACACCGGACTTTTTCCCCCACCGAGTTTTGCGAAGCAGCAATAGGATTCCAAAAACCAAAAATCCTTCGCAGAGGGCTTGATAAAGCTGCGATGGATGTCGAGGGAAGAGATGCCCACTTGTGACCAATTGTTCAATCAAACTCGTATCATATTCTCCATATCGCAGCCCGGCCTCTTGTGGGAAGATGATGGCCCATTGAATATTCGATACGCGTCCCCACAACTCCCCATTAATGAAATTAGCAATACGTCCAAAGCCGATACCCAACGAAACGGTCATCGCTAAATGATCGCTGATATTCCAAAATTTATAACCCTGCTTTTTTGCATACCAAATAAGGAATAAGACGGAGCCAATAAAGCCCCCATGGCTTGCCATGCCGCCTTCCCAAATTTTAAACAGGGAGAGTGGGGTGGTAATGAATGCGTCAAAATTATAGAGAAGCTGATAACCTAAGCGTCCGCCTAGAAAGACTCCAAAAAAAGCAAAGAGGACAATAAAATGACTCACTTGATCTGATGGAATTGAAAAAGAACCACTCCGTGACCATCGGTGAAGCATTAAAAAACTAGCCAAAAAACCACATAAATAGGCAATTCCATACCACCGCACCGCTAACGGACCGAATAGTGGAAGAATCACTGGATCGATATGGTGAATAAGGAAATTCAATATATCTCTTTCATTTATGAACCGCTCTCTAGATTTGTTGGGAATATGTTTTGATGCTAAACGCTTGTTGTAGAGTATATCTATCTACTATATATCCCAAATGAAAATAATTTGTCTACTCTTCTACTTCTCGGGTATTGCTGCACTTACATATGAAGTGCTGTGGGTACGTCATTTAGGGCTTATTTTTGGCAATACAGTATATGCGGCCGCAACTGTTATGATGACCTATATGTTTGGTCTTGCTGTTGGCGCGCACTATGCCGGTCAGCTTGCCAAAAAAATAAAGCGCCCAGTTCGAATGTTTGGGATATTAGAGATTTTAACAGCCCTATATGCTTTGTGTGTTCCTTATATCTTTGATTTTGTTCAGCTAGCGTATCGATTCATTGCCATTCATATTTCGGACTCAATTTTCGTTTTAACGATGGTTCGTGTTCTTTTGGTATTAGTTTTATTGCTAATTCCAACTGCGATGATGGGTGCTACACTACCTGTATTGTCCAAAGGTTTTTTGATGAAGGTTGAGCGCTTTGGTTCTCGCTTAGGACTTTTGTACGGTATTAACACTTTAGGCGCTGTTTCAGGAGTATTACTTGCTGGGTTCGTTTTCATTCCTAAACTAGGAATGGATGTTTCTAATTATGTAGCCGTTAGCTTAGATGCTTTAGTGGGAATTGTATCCTTATTTCTGGCGAGACGATTTGATCAAAGCTCGGAAGTAGTTGCGGGTATTATTACGGATGCTGAATTGCTTCCGCCGGTCAAAAAAGATCGGAGGTCAAAAGGGCTTTTGATCGCACTAGGTGCTTCTGGATTTTTATCACTGGCCCTCGAGGTAGTTTGGTTTCGGGCGCTCATTCTCATTTTCGGATCTACGACCTATTCATTTTCAGCCATGTTGGGGATTTTCTTAATTGGACTCTCTTTGGGTTCACTGATTGTGAGTAGGTATGCGGATCGCGTAAAACAACCGGTGCTAATTTTTGGGGGTGCCGCGGTTATAAGTGGTATTTTTACTCTTATTTCGCTCCATTGGTTTACAAAAATGCCGGAGTTTTTGTTGAGTAATTTGATGCTTAGTGGAACTCCAAGCTGGGAAAAAATGATTGGGCTTAAATTTGTCATAACTCTAATCTTCCTACTCGTCCCAACCTTGCTTTTTGGGGCATCTTTCACCGCAGCAACAAAAGCTATTCGTGAGGCGATGAACTCCTCTACAGAAGCGGTAGGTGAAGCCGCGATGTATAATACGATCGGAGCGGCGCTCGGGGCTTTTTTTGGAGGCTTTATTTTGCTTCCGAATACTGGAATGAGGCTTGGACTTGTTATCTGCGCGGTTTTGGTACTCCTATTGGGGAGCATCCTTTTGTACAAATATTTCCGAGAAAAACGTTGGCAAATAAGTATCACCGCATTGGTCGTAATTGTTTTGGGATGGGTGATTTTTTCACCACCCCAGTGGGATAAGCAAGTTATGTCATCGGGACCTTATTTTTCACCTTGGAATTACATAGAAGATGACAGTGTTAATCTTTCTGATCAACTAGACAGTGAAAGATTACTATATTTTAATGAGGGGATTACGTCGACTATTTCAGTAATTCAGACACCAGATGAAGTTTATTCTTATTGTAGTCAAGGAAAGGTAGAGGCGGACACTTCTGATCGTAGCATGATGCTCCAGCGTATGATGGGGCATCTTCCAATGCTATTTCATCCAGATCCTCAGCGTGTGGTCAATATTGGATTAGGCGCGGGTGTAACGTTTGGAGCTGTAAGTTGCTATCCTACCAAGCATCTAGAGGTAGTTGAATTCGAACCATCGGTAGTTAATATAGCAAAGGTGTGGTCCAATTATAATCACGGCGTAATTTCGAAAGAAAATATTACTGTAACCATCAATGATGGGCGAAATCATCTTTTTGTTTGTGACGA
>DOEU01000010.1 GCA_003532555.1 Verrucomicrobiota bacterium
AATTACTATAATAGTATCCGCCAATTTTTTAGCTAAATACGACATTAAAGAATATTGATATTGAACCTTGAAATATAACTATTATAAGGACATTTATTTAGAACCTATGGCAAATATATCATTTAAATCAGTTAGTAAAAAATACGGTAAAAACATTACTGCAGTAAGCGATATTTCTTTTGAAATAAAAACCGGAGAACTGCTTATTCTATGTGGTCCATCTGGTTGTGGAAAATCAACCGTTCTTAGAATGCTTGCTGGTTTAGAAGATATAAGCTCAGGTGAAATTAGTGTAAATGATGTGGTTGTAAATCAAGTGGCGCCAAAAGATCGTGATATCGCAATGGTATTTCAAAACTACGCTATCTATCCGCATATGACAGTCTTTGATAATATTGCATTTAGTCTAAAATTAAGAAAAATTTCCAAAAATGAGATTAAAACTCGGGTTGAAAGAACCGCTGAGACCCTTGGCTTAAAAGAACTATTAGACCGTAAACCAAAAACGCTATCCGGCGGTCAACGACAACGAATTGCAATGGGTCGCGCTATTGTTCGAGAACCAGCAATTTATCTTTTTGACGAACCCTTATCGAATCTAGATGCCAAAATGAGAACCGAACTACGCAAAGAGATATTACAAATTCATCATAATTTTGATGCTACCATGGTTTACGTGACTCATGATCAGATTGAAGCAATGACCCTTGGCGACCAAATCTGTGTTATGAATAAGGGAGTGATTGAGCAGATTGGCCCACCACATCAGATCTTTAATTATCCAAAAACACTTTTTGTAGCGCAATTTATTGGTACTCCTCCAATGAATACATTCAAAGGAAAACTACTCTTAGAGAATGAACAGGCACAATTCCATGGTAATTCAATTAGATGCCCTCTTAATAAAGAAAAAACTGACATGCTTCGAAATTATATTAATAAAGAAGTTTACCTGGCCATAAGACCCAGTCACATATCATTAGCTGAAGATCATGAGATAAATATTATTGTAGGCTCTTTAGAAGTATCGGAAATGCTTGGCGATGAAGTATTAATACATGCAAAATCAGCAGATGGATCATTTAGTTGTAAAGTGGATCCGCAAAAGGCAAGCAACCTAAATAATAATCTGTTAAGATTCGCAATTAATCTTGATAAAGCTCACATCTTCGACGCAGTTTCAGGTGAGAATTTAACTATCCCTAATGATATTTAGAATTCTTATAAATTTATTATTTCTTAATTCCTAATAGAAAAATTAGACCCAATTAAAAAATGCTGACGCTTGCTCTTTTACGACATTATAATTTTCTGGGATAAATTGATGTGCCTGCATTCCAATTTTACGAGCTGCTTCAATATTCTCGGCCAAATCATCAATAAAAAAACAATCTTCTGCTGGAACCTGCAATTGATGTAGTACCATTTTATAGATCCTTGGGTCAGGTTTCCGAAAACCCATCTCGTAGGAGAGAAATAGTCCTGTTGCCGATGAAAGGAAGTTATTCCAATTTCGGTTAATTGCACTAATATGATATTTTGCGATATTACTTAATGCATAAACCGGAACTTTTTTCTCAATTGCGGAAAAGTAAAGTGCCCTCCCAACTTCATTGGCAGAGAAAATTTCTTGCCAAGCTTGCTTTAAATCCTCGACTAACCAACTGGTCTTATAATGCTGATTCATTCGATCGACATAAGTTTGGTCTGAAATATCTCCTCGCTCAACAGCATGGTATAACTCTTCTTCTATTACTCCATCCATACCTACGCGTTTACCTGAGATCTCTTCATATTTATTTAAAAATTTCTCATATGTGAAATCACAAAGCACATTGCCAATATCAAACAGAAAGACCTTCATATAGAATGATTCCTATTACTAAACTAAAAATGACTACTATCTTCTAAAACGTTTCTTTATTACCCAGATAACGCCACTGCCCTTCTGGCAAAGAATCTAACTGAACCCGTCCAATTCGGATTCTCTTCAAGCCAACTACTTTTAAACCAACTAACTCACACATTCGACGAATTTGTCGTTTCTTTCCCTCGCGCAATACAAACCGTAACTGATCCCGATTTTGCCGACTCACCTTTGCGGGTTTAAGAGGTTTTCCGTCTAACTGCAAACCATGACATAACTGTTTTAAATCATTTGCACCGACCTCGCCACGCACTCTCACCAAATACTCTTTGTCCACAGAAGAATCTGCACCAATCAATTGTCGTGCTATTCGCCCATTCTGCGTCATAACTAACAACCCCTTTGAATCAATGTCTAATCGCCCTGCTGGTGCCAATCCATTCAATTGATCACGCCCAAATGACTTCTTCAGAAGATCACCCTTCCAACGATTTTCAGCTTCAATTAGCGCTACAGCTGGACGATAACCCTCTTCAGGCTGACCTGAAACATATCCGATAGGTTTATTTAAAAGAAAAGTAGCCTGTTGCGCCTGTTCATTAGCACCCTCTTCACTCAGCACAATTTTGGCATCATGTGATATCTTACTACCTAATTGATCCACTACTATGCCATCAACCCTCACCAAGCCCCGCTCGATGTAGCGATCAGCCTCTCTCCTCGAGCACATTCCCCGCGAAGCCATAATCTTTGATAGACGCTCAATAATCATGCTCTATCGTTTCCAAAAACTGGGTAAAAAAAGAATTAATACGGTGTATAACTCAAGTCGACCAAGTAGCATTAAGAAAGTAAGGAAACCTTGTCCTGCAACCGGAATAGAAGCATAATTTTGAGTAGCACCTACAGCATTTAAACCTGGCCCGATATTACCAAGAGTGGCTATCACTGAAGTAGCTGCAGTCTCTAAATTAGGCGTGAAGAAGGTCATAATGAATGAACCTAAAGCAAAAATTAAGACAAATATTGAGAAGAATGCTCCTACTTGAGCCACAATCATAGGTTCAATACTTTTCCCATCCATTTTTGTTTGAATGACAGCTGAAGGGCGCATAAAAGTTTTTATTTCTCTCAACATTGACTTAAGAATTATATTAATCCTCATAATTTTCATACTTCCAGTAGTTGAGCCTGCACACCCGCCAAAAAACATCATTGCAACTAATAAGATTCTAATTGCATTAGGCCACTTATCATAGTCTGCGGTTACATAGCCAGTGCCGGTTATCAGAGAGATTGAGGTAAATGCGGCATTCTTTAAACATGTAAAAATGTTACCGTTATTACTTATATAGATTGATATTGTTACTATCGAAATGACTATCAAAATCAGAGATATATAAAATTTAAGTTCCGAATTTTTTAGATATCCACTTGGCTTTCCAATAAGTGCCAAATAATGCAGCTGAAAGTTGATCCCACATATAAACATAAAGCTCATTATTATTATCTCAATAGATGAACTGTTAAATGCTCCTATACTTCCTGATCTGGTCGAAAAACCTCCAGTAGCAACTGTTGAAAACGTATGACAGACAGCATCGAACCAACCCATTTTTCCAACAAAATGTAGTAAGATAACCTCACTTATTGATATCAATATGTAAACACCCCATAGCAATTTAGCGGTTGTAGTAATTCTTGGAGTTAATCTATCTTTTGATGGTCCAGTCATCTCCGCTCGAAATACTTGCATTCCACCTACACCAAGAAATGGTAGAATTGCAATGCACAAGATAAGCACCCCCATTCCACCTAACCATTGTGTTAGGTGACGCCAAAAATGAATCGAGTGAGGGATAGATTCTAAATTAGATAAAACTGTGGCTCCAGTTGTAGTAAATCCTGACATCGTCTCAAATAATGCTGATATTGGGTGCGAAATAATCCCTGAAAATAAATATGGAAGTGATCCAAATACTGTAACTGTTAACCAGCCAAAAGTAACAACTCCAAAACCATCCCGGCGAGATAAATTCACCGATCCACGGGTGACCCAGCGTAATAATAATGCAAAAATAACAGCTAACCCGCCCGCAAATAAGAAGCTATATCGAAATGTCACAGGCTCATTGTAATAAATTGAAATACCTGCACACCCTACCATTGCCACTCCAATAACTAGAGTGAGGTATGATACTAATTGAAATACAGCTCTACGATTCATCGGCTATTGAAATATAGTTCTAATTTTTCCAACTTCATCTGCATGGGTAAATACCAACACCCGATCCCCCGCTAAAAGCTGAAGATCCCCTATTGCCGTATGAACCGCCTGCTCACGTAATACCGTCGCAATTACAGAACGCTCTGGCAAAGAAATATCCTTAATACAAATCCCATCAATTTCATGCCCAGGTGCCACCACCATATCCAATAGCTCGCCTGGTAAATTATGTAATAACGCTGCAGCCCGAACTCGCTTCGAACGCAACCAATGCAAAATCGTATGCGTCGTCGAAATATACGGGCTCACTACCCGATTCACCAAATACAACTGCTCCACAACCGGTACAAAATCAGTACGCGCAATCTGCGTTGCCGTAAACGCCGCACCCATCTTTTGCGCCAACAAACAATTCATAATGTTATTCTCATCATCGCCTGTCAGAGCAATGAACGCCGTCTGATCATGAATACCAGCCTCTTCCATCGCACTCTCCGTCAATGCATCCGCTCTTAACACCAACGTGGAATCCAATTCCGCCGAACAAGCCACTGCCCGAGATTCATCCAACTCGAGCAACACACAATCAAAATCTTTTTCTACCACCTGCGCCAACATCAGACCCAGATCGCCACCTCCACCAATCACCACCCGTTCAAACGGCTTCACATCTGGACTCACCCATGTGAAGAAACTCGTTATTTGCTCACGCGTCCCTACAATATACACCAAATCATTCTGCTCAAACGTCGTATTTCCGCGTGGCACAACTAGATCATCCCCCCGCCGAATCGCAATAGCCCGCACCTCCTGCATCAGATCCAATCGATTACATTCCGCCGGTGTCCGATCCAATAACGGGCTCACTGCTGTCACCCGACACCCGGCCACCATCACCTGTCCATCAAATAGATCAAACACTTCATACGCCCCCGGCATCAGCAACATATTAAAAACCTCGCGCGCGCACTCTTGTTTCTGATTGATCACCAAATCAATGCCCATCCGCTGCAAATCATAGGTCTCCGTCTCCGCCAGAAATGCCGGATCCACCACTCGTGCAATTTTCCCCTTCGCTCCAGCAGCATGCGCCATCAAACAACTTAAAATATTCACCTCATCGCTATCTGTCACCGCAATAAGCAAATCCGCCCGCTCCACCTGAGCCTCTTGCAACACCGTTGGATGCGTTCCCTCTCCACAGACCGAAAGAATATCCAAGCCCGCCTCCGCCTCTGCCAACCGACTCGCATCCGCATCGACCATCACCACACTATGCTTCTCCTCACAAAGCCGCATTGCAAGCTGCCGACCAGCATTCCCTGCCCCGATAATCACTATTCGCATTTTATTCTCCTCCGCCAACCGGATCTATTTTTTCCACAAAAAAGCGATAGACCCGAAGTGAAGCATACCCGATTAGGGAGGTGCAATGCCCAACCCCCATCATTATTAACCTCTAAACGCCTCAAAAAATTAAAAAACAACACCCTTTTTAATCTTTCAATGTAATCAATCTTGCCACACTCCCATTTGACCTTCACCATTAAATATTACTCCTAGAAAGAGAGATTAAACCGACACCATGATTCTAAAGCAACAACCCCAACCCGACCTTCATCTCATCCACTTCAGCGGAGATCAGATCACCTTCACTCTCAACACTACCTCTCACCAAGAAGGGCATGCCTATCTACGCACCAACCTCGACCGCGGAAAAATTCGACTCGAAGAAATTGTACGCCATGCCGAAGAAAACCTCCCACCCCTAGACCGCGACTGGCATGACATCCCCATGCAGAAAAATCCAAATGGCACCTGGGAACTCTCTCTCCCCCTCAACCATGTCGGACGGTATGAAGCCAAAACATATTTCCGTACCCCCGATAAAACCTTCCACTGGCCCCAAGGACGCAATACCATCATAAAAATTGAACCCGCTGAAACCATCTCTAATAACACCATTTATACCGCCTTTGTCCGCCTCTTCGGCTCCGCCCGCAATCAAGATGCCGTACAACCACAACACCAAGCCGCTGTTGATCAACTCGCCAAAGCAAACTACTCCGTACTCCCCCCCTCCGGTACATTTCGCGACCTCATTCAACAGCTCGACTTCATAATCGGCCATCTCCGCTGCCACATCATCCAACTTCTTCCCATTCATCCTACACCCACGACCTATGCGCGTATGGGCCAATACGGCAGTCCCTTCGCCGCTCTCGACCTCATGGATATCGATCCTGCCCTCGCTGAATTTGACCGCGCAACCACCCCACTCGATCAATTCCAAGAACTCGTCGACGCCATCCATCAGCGCAACGCCCGCATCTACTTAGACATGCCCATCAATCACACCGGATGGGCCTCCCACCTCCAAAACCACCACCCCGAATGGTTTGCCCGAAACCCGGCTGACGATACCTTCAAATCACCCGGAGCTTGGGGCATTCTATGGGAAGACCTCTCCAAACTCGACTACACCAACCGCGACCTCTGGCGCTACATGGCCGATGTCTTCCTCTTCTGGTGTCGCCGCGGGGTCGACGGCTTTCGCTGCGATGCTGGCTACAAAGTCCCCATCCCCACCTGGCGCTACATCATCGCCAAAGTCCGCCTCGAATATCCCGAAACAATCTTTATGCTTGAAGGACTCGGAGGCGACCCTTCTATCACCGAACAACTGCTTGATGAAGCCGGCATGAACTGGGCCTACTCCGAAATCTTCCAAAACTATGACCGCAACGCCCTCGAAAACTACCTCCCTGCCAGCTTAGAAATCGCCCGCACAAAAGGTAACCTCATCCACTTCGCCGAAACCCATGACAACGCCCGCCTCGCCGCCACCTCCCCCACCTTCGCCCGACTCCGAACCGCCCTCTGCGCCCTCACCTCCCTTAACGGAGCCTTCGGCTTCTCCAACGGTCTCGAATGGCTCGCCACCCAACAAATTAATGTCCACAACGCCCACAGTCTCAACTGGGGCGATCCCCACAACCAAGTCGACTGGATTCGCCGCATCCATACCCTACTTGAAATCCATCCTGCCTTTCACCCCCATGCTCAACTCCACCTAGTTACCACCGGAACTGGCAATGTCATCGCCCTCCTTCGCCAAGATGCCCAACAAAAAAACCGGCTCCTCATCCTCGCCAACCTCGATCTTGAAAACCCCGCACTTCTCTCCCATCGATACAAAAAACTCAACATCAACCTCCTCGCCGAAACCGATCCAAGTACCCCTCTTCAACCCGGTGAAATCCGCTGTCAAACCGACGACCCCAAATGGCGAAACCAACTCGACCACTACCTACAGCACCCCTATACCGGCTCCACCCACGCTCAAACCCAACGGCTAAAAGCCCACCTCTCAAAAATCGCCGAAGCCCTCAATCTTCCCCCCAACCTTGATCTAAACACCTTCACATCCAATCCCCGTAACTACTGCGAAACCCTCATCCAACCCGCCCGATTTATCCAATGGAACGTCCCCCACGACCAAAATCGAACCGTCATGATTCCCCCAGGACACGCCCTACTCGTTCAAGCTCCCTATCGATTCACCTGCGAAATTCATCAAGACCAAACCACCCATGCGCACGAAAAATCATTTAAACTCAACTCCGGTACACACGCACTCATCCTCACTCCCCTTCAAGTTCTTTCCACCCACCGAATGCTCACTCTCAACCTGACCCACTTTGAACCCGATCATATCCACCGCACCAGCACCCCCCTCATCCAACTTAGCCAGAATAAAACCCTCCGCATTCATACGCTCTTCCGAACATCCCCACACCAACCTGACCAACGCCTTGCCATCTGCACCAACGCCCGCGGCGCCCTTGCACAAGTACGTAGCGCCTGGGCCTCCCTTCAAAGTAAATACGACGCCCTCCTACAAGCCAACCTACACCCCCACCTCCCTGTTGATCGCCACACCCTATTCACCCGCTGCCGAGTCTGGATTCAACGCGAAGGCTTTTCCACCGAACTTACCCTAGCCTGTCAAACCCACTTCGGAACCAACCCCGACCCTCATACCATCTACTGGCACTTCAACGTACCCGTCGGACAAGGCTTCACGCTCCCCCTCACCATCACCCTCCGTATGCACGAACAGATAAATGCCATCGAACTACGCTTTGAACGCCGTACCCCCACCCAACACCCCGAAGAACTCGCCGCTGATCAACCCATCACCCTCATCCTACGCCCCGACATCGAGGACCGCCCCAATCACGCCGTCACTCAAGCATTCACCGGCCCCGAAACTCATTTTTCAAACGCTATTCAAACTCATAAGGATGGATTCACCTTCACCCCTGCCCCCGAACGACAACTCCTCATACAATGCCCACAAAGTACCTTTACAATCGAACCCGAATGGTACTACCAAATCAAACACCCGATCGACCAAACCCGTGGAACCGACGGCAGCTCCGACCTGTATAGCCCTGGCTACTTCAGCATCTCTATAATCGATAACACCCCAGTAACTCTGCTTGCCAGCGTCAACGCCACCCCCACCTTCGGCACCCTCACCCTCAACGAACCCCAACCTCAACCCCTTGAAAACGTACTTCAAACCGCTATCGAAGCCTTCATCGTTCAACGCGAACAGCTCCAAACCGTCATCGCCGGCTATCCCTGGTTTCTCGACTGGGGACGCGATACCCTCATCTGCCTCCGTGGCATCATTGCCGCTGGGCGCAATACCCAAGCCAAAGCTATTCTCATCGCCTTTGCTAAGCTTGAACGCAATGGTACCCTCCCCAACATGATCTCCGGCGAGGACCATGCCAATCGCGAAACTTCCGATGCCCCCCTCTGGCTCTTCACCGCTTGCAACAGCCTTCTGCAAGCCCAACCCACCAGCGACCTGCTCGAAACCGACTGCGGCAACCGTACCCTACTCGACGTCCTCATCTCCATCGCCGAATGCTACATCAACGGAACCGAAAACGGCATTCACATGGATGCAACCTCTGCCCTCATCTTTAGTCCCTCCCACTTCACCTGGATGGATACCAACTATCCCGCCGGTACCCCCCGCGAAGGCTATCCCATCGAAATTCAAGCTCTCTGGCATGCTGCCCTTCACTTTCTAGCCCAGCACACTCCCAACCCCCAATGGAAAATCCTCGCCCAAAACGTCTCCCAATCCATCCAAGCCCTTTATCCCATCCAACGGGGCGACGACCACTACCTCGCCGATGTTCTCAGCGCCCCTTCCGGTACCCCCGCCCACAAAGCCACCCCCGATGACGCCCTACGCCCCAATCAACTTTTTGCCATCACCCTTGGAGCCCTCACAGACCCACCCCTCCAGCGCGACCTCCTCCAAGCGACCGAAAAACTACTCATTCCCGGTGCCATTCGTAGCCTTGCCGATCAGCCCGTTGAACAACCCATGCCCATCTACCAAAATCATCAACTCATAAACGATCCCCACCATCCCTATAAAGGCATTTATATCGGTGAAGAAGACAACCAACGTAAACCCGCCTACCACAATGGAACCGCCTGGACTTGGCCCTTCCCCTCCTATGCCGAGGCTCTCCTTCAAACCTACGGCTCAGACGTCATTCCTCACGCCCGTGCCCTTCTCAGTAGCGTCTCCCTCCTACTAGAAAACGGTTG
>DOEU01000093.1 GCA_003532555.1 Verrucomicrobiota bacterium
TGCCCAGGATCTTGTTGGGTTGTGGCACAAATTTCGGCGGCAAGGAGTGCGAGAATGATGCCGTCTTTATCGGTACTCCAAACGGCCCCATCGTGCCGTAGAAAAGAGGCCCCTGCAGATTCTTCACCTCCAAAGGCGGCAGTACCGTCGAGGAGTCCGCTAACAAACCATTTGAAACCGACAGGGACCTCTTTCAGTTCGCGGTTTAGTTCGTGGGCAATTCGATCGATCATGGATGAGCTGACGAGGGTTTTACCGATGCCGGCGTTGGTCGGCCAGTTGGGGCGGTGAGTGTAAAGATATTCAATGGCAACGGCTAGGTAGTGGTTGGGATTGAGCAGACCGCAGGAGGGAGTAACGATTCCATGCCGATCAAAATCGGGGTCATTTCCAAAGGCGATATCGTAGTGGTCTTTGAGTTCGATGAGTCCGGCCATGGCAAAAGGAGAGGAACAATCCATGCGAGTTTTTCCGTCGTGATCGCGGTGCATGAAGGCAAAGGTGGGATCAGGGGTATCATTGCGAATATCTATGTTGAGTCCATAGGTATCGCGGATCGCATGCCAATAGGCTCCGCCTGCTCCGCCCATTGCGTCGGCACATATGGAGAGGTCGGCTTTGACGATGGCTTCCATGTTGATGACGTTTTTTAGATCTTCTACATAGGGGGTTATATAGTCGAAGGCGATGGTGGTTTCGGCGGCAAGTGCATCAGGATAGTAGATGGATTCAACTTCATCATTGTTTTCGGCAAGCAGCTCATTCGCCCGGTCGGCGATCCATGTGGTGACATCGGTATCGGCCGGCCCCCCATGCGGAGGATTGTATTTGAAGCCGCCATCTGTTGGAGGGTTGTGTGAGGGCGTTATCACGACCCCATCAGCATGTCCAATATCGCGCCCGTGGTTATAGGAAAGAATGGCGTGGGAGATAACGGGGGTTGGGGTGTAGCCATGATCACGGTCTAGCATGAGGGTTACTCCATTGGCAGCAAAGACTTGTATGGCACTTTTGAGGGCGGGAGTTGAGAGGGCGTGGGTGTCTCGTCCGATAAAGAGTGGGCCATTGGTGCCTTTTGCTTTTCGGTGTTCACATATGGCTTGGGTAATGGCCATGATGTGATCTTCAGTAAAACTTCCGTTGAGAGATGTTCCTCGATGTCCGGAGGTGCCAAAAGCGACCTGTTGTGCGGGATCGGTTAGGTCTGGTTCCGTTTCATAGTAGAGAGAAATGAGTTCTGAAATATCAGTTAGTGTGGTGGCGTCAACAGGATGTCCGGCTTTTGGATGCATTTTTGTGCCCAATCTTTTTTTAGATGGGGCATTTTTATCAATAAGTGGGATTGGTCTCAACTCTGATTATGGGAAAAGCAAGGAGAAGCTTGCAAGCGACGGCGGGGGTGTGCAGATTGATGTTTTTAAATTAACAGGAGATAGACATGGCAGAAGCAGAAGCAAGACATATTTTGGTCACAACAGAAGCGACGTGTACTGATTTAAAAGAACAGATTGCAAACGGTGCGGATTTTGCGGTATTGGCTCAGGAGCATTCGCAGTGTCCAAGCGGAGCGCAAGGCGGGGCACTGGGAACATTTGGTCGAGGCCAAATGGTGAAAGAGTTTGATGAGGTGGTTTTTAGTGCGCCCGTGGGTGAAGTGCAGGGGCCGGTTCAAACACAGTTTGGCTTCCACTTGGTGGAAGTGACGCAGCGCACAGACTAGTTGCGTTCAGGGGGAGTCAACCCAAACTTGGTGTAGGCGCGCTTGGTTGCGACACGTCCTTGCGAGGTTCTTTTCAAAAACCCTTCTTGTATGAGGTAGGGTTCATATACTTCTTCAAGGGTTTCGGCTTCTTCGCCGACGGAGACTGAGAGGGAGTTGAGTCCAACAGGTCCTCCGTTAAATTTTTCGATGAGGGTAGTGAGCAGTCGTTTATCCATCTCTTCGAGACCGTCGTCGTCGATATCCAGTAGGCTCAGGGCTTGGTCGGCGAGGTCGGCGGTGATGATGTTATCGGCTTTGACTTGTGCATAGTCACGGGAGCGGCGTAATAAATTGTTGGCAATTCGGGGGGTTCCCCGGGATCTTCGGGCAATTTCGATAGCGCCATCTTCCTCGAGTTCGACTTTGAGAATGTGTGCGGAGCGTTGGAGGATGGTGGCCAGAGTACTGGCGTCGTAGTAGTCGAGTCGATTTGTCAGCCCGAAGCGGGAACGCATGGGAGCGGAGAGCATCCCACTACGGGTGGTGGCACCGATGAGAGTAAAAGGGGGTACATTGAGGCGAACGGAACGAGCATTGGGTCCTTGATCAATCACGATATCGATGACGAAATCTTCCATCGCGGAGTAGAGATATTCTTCCACGGAGCGCTGCATCCGGTGAATTTCATCGATGAAGAGAACATCTCCACGTTCAAGACTGGTGAGAATACCAGCTAGATCGGAAGGTTTATCGATGACCGGACCAGAGGTGCATTTGATGTTGGCATCCATGGCGTCGGCTAGGATGTAAGAGAGGGTAGTTTTTCCGAGACCGGGGGGGCCACAAAGCAGGACGTGATCTAGGACGTCACCGCGCTCTTTGGCAGCTTGGACGAAAAGTTCGAGGCGTTCTCGAATTTTGTCTTGTCCGGTAAAGTCGGAAAAACACGAAGGGCGGAGCTTTTGCTCAAATTCGATGTCGGTTGTGATGATATCGCTATTCATGTTTTCCCATGAAGCCACAGGGTGGACGGCTTGTCACGTGGTTTTCTATGATGCGGTGATGATTTGTTTCCATTTCTGGCGAGCGGTTTGCCATTCGGAGGCTTGGATGGGAGGGTAACTCTCCATTTCATGGGCGAAGGAGTTGCGGATGAGAGTGCGTCCGGCGGCAAGGTCGGTCAGATCGCCGAGGGCGATCATTTGCATGATGCAGTTACCGATGGCGGTGGCTTCGGCAGGGCCAGAATGAACGGGGCGAGCGGTTGCATTAGCGGTCATTTGATTGAGCAGGTGGTTGCGTCCGCCGCCGCCAACAATCCGAATACAATCAAAGGTTCGTTCGCTGAGAGTTTCGAGATCGTCGAGGGTTTCGGCATATAAAAGAGCGAGTCCTTCGTAGGCGACGCGAATGGTTTGGGCATGAGTTTGGGGGATCGGCTGGAGTGTTTCTTGGCAATATTCACAGATGCGCTCGCACATATCGCCGGGAGTAAAGAAACGTTCATCTGCAGGGTTGATAAAGGCGTGAAAGGGTTCGGCGGCTTGAGCCATTTCAACCATCTGAGTGAAGGTATAGTCGTGTCCTTGCTGTTTCCAGATCCGTTGTAGTTCTTGAATGATCCATAATCCGTTTAGATTTTTGAGGAAGCGGATGGTGTTGCAAACGCCGACTTCGTTGGTGAAGTTTTTTTCGAGGACGTCGTGGTTAATGCGGGGTGCGGGCAGTTCGCAACCCAGGAGTGACCAGGTTCCTGAGCTGAGGAAGGCGGCTTGTTCGTTGGGCAGGGTGGGTACGGCTGCAAATGCACAGGCGGTATCGTGACCTCCAGCGGCGACGACTGATACACCATCTACTTTTCCGATCGGGGTTCCGGGGTCGACGAGGTCGGCAAATAGATCAGTTCGAATGCCAACGGTTTGGAGCAGGTCATGCGCCCAGGTTTCCGTTTGTGGGTTGTAGCATTGGGAGGTACTAGCGATGGTGCGTTCAGCAATTTTTTCTCCGGTTAGCCAGTAGGTGAGGAGATCGGGGGAGAAGAGTAGTTGGGTTGCATGGGTATAGGCGGGAGTGTTTTGCAGGTGTAAGGCGTAGAGTTGATAGAGAGTGTTTATCTCCATGAATTGGATGCCGGTTTGTTCAAATATGTGTTCGCGGGAACTCTTTTTGAAGAGAGCGTTAAACATGCCGTTTGTGCGTTCGTCGCGATAGTGAACGGGGTTTTGGATGAGACTTCCGGTGGTATCGAGTAGCCCGAAGTCAACGCCCCATGTATCAATCGAGAGGGAGCGCAAGGAGTAATGAGTTTGAGCGGTAGCGAGCCCTTCCCGGAGTTGGCGATAGAGATGGAGAAAATCCCAGTGGAGGTGGCCTTGGAGATCAATAGATCCATTCCAGAAGCGGTTAATCTCATGAAGTTGAAGCTGATCATTTTTGATATGACCGGCAATGGTTCGTCCGCTCGAGGCGCCGAGATCGATGGCTAAGTAGGTTTCGCTCATGCTTCTTTTTCCTATAGGCGGGGCGCATGTTCAAGCAGGAATTTTTCTGCTTTGGGACTCCAGAGTCCTTGGTGAGCGGTGACGATTCGATCAAGTTCGCCGTAGAATTCACCGGGCTGGTTGGCGAGTTCGGTGAGGGCGACAAGGGGAAAATCGAAATGGGTGTAGATCAATTTTTTGCCACCGGGAATATAGGGCAGATTTAGGGTAGTGTTAATAACGGCATTTAATCCCCCGATGTGGGTGATGAGACCGGAAGGGTTGACGCGTCCGCTGGCCATAAGCTCGAGTGATTCGATCATGTCGTCTGTATTGCCACCACTGGTTCCTACGACATGCGTGGCGGCATAGTGGACGTTGTAGAAGTTGAATGCTGCAGAAAATTGGGGATTGGTGGGGCCGGCAAAAAAATTAAGACATCCGTCGAATCCAAGTAGTTGGTCTGCTTGTTCGAGCAGCGGTGCTACGGGGGCATAGACAAATACATCATCGAATCCACGTCCTCCGGGGGAAAGGGCTTTGAGCTCTTCGGTGGAAATATCGAGGCTGTTGATATAGTGCAGTTCAACTCCGTGGTTTGCGGCGTCTTCGATGGAGTAGAGTGCAGCGGCACGGTCGATGAGTTTTTGATCAATCCCTGTCACAACGACTTGGCTGGGGCGGCGATCGCAATGAATAATGTAGTCAATGGCGCCGAGGCCCATCGGGCCTACGCCTCCAAGCAGTGCGAGGGAGCCTCCTTCGACAATCCCCATTTTGTGTTCATAGCTGCCGGGGGTGGTGTGGTAGTTGGCGTGAAACGCGCCGATAACACAGGAGAGGGGTTCAGCGAGGGAGCCGAGATAGTAGGCTTCTCCTTTAAAGGGGAGGAGGCAGTTGTTTTTCATGACTTCGGCGGGAATGATAACATGTTGTGCATCGCCTCCGATATGGGGGTAAGAGTAGCCGGGGGCGGAGAGGATGCCAACGGGTCCGGAGGGATCGTTGAGTGCAGGTTGAATAGAGAATTTTTCTCCGGCGGTAAATTGATCTTTCCAGGTGGTGCCTACTTCAAGAACTTTTCCGCAAAACTCATGACCGATCATAATCGGCTCATCGGCGATGGCGTTGGGAATGCGCTTGTGTTTGATGCCTTGTGTGGAGGCTTTGTAGGAGGACATACAAATCGAATCGGAAACAATCTCTGCTAGAATTTCATCGGGCTGGATCGATGGTAATTCAACCTCGTCGAGGCGTAAGTCGCTTTCACCGTGCAGTCGGATGGCTTTTGTTTTCATTTCATTTCCTTTAGTTGAGCATGACTTGTCCACCGGTGACGGGTAGGGCTTGTCCGGTTTCATATTGTTGATCTACAAGATATAAAATGGCTTTGATAATATCGTCACTGGAGCAGCCACGTCCCATCGGGATTTGAGCTTCGTAGTGGCGGCGAACTTCTTCGATGGTTTGGGCGCCGGGCACTTTTCCGCTTTCGAGGTATTGGACGAAAAGACCGGTGGTGGGATCGGACCAGAGCGGACCATCAAAGAAGTTTCCGGGGCAGACTGTGTTGACTTTGGTGCAGTCTTCAACGAGCTCTTTGGCGAAACTTTGAACGAGCCCAATGGAGCCAAATTTAGATCCAGCATAGGCGGCATTTCGATTGGAGCCTTCAAGTGCGGATTTGGAGGTGATGCTGATAATATCGGTTGCATAGGTGCCGGAAGGGCGGTTCATGATCTCCATTATGGGTGCTACGTGTTTGGTGCAGAGAAAGAAGCCGAGGTAGTTGACATCGGTCACGAATTCAAAGTCAGCTTTGGTGAGGGTTTTGACGCTGCCAGCTTTGAGCACACCGGCATTGCTGATAAAGAGATCTATGCCACCGACCTGTTGAACGATGTATGCAACCATAGATTGAACGGAGGCTTCATCGGTTACGTTGCAAGCTACGGGAAAGGCGGTCGTGCGGCCGGCTTTCTGATTTAATTCATGGGCGAGTGTTTCAGCGCCTTCTAGGTTGAGATCGGCAATAAATACGAGCGCTCCTTGATCGCAGAGTCCGCGTACAATTCCTTCGCCAAAACCCTGAGCTCCTCCCGTTACGACGGCAACGCGGTTGTGAACAATGGCTTCTCGACCTGCTGCGCGGGGTGCGTGAGAGGTACCGTTAACGGCATCGTCATAGTCGGCTCCAATGAGAAAGAACCCTACCTCTTTAATGTGAACGGAGCGCGTCTTTGGCGTGAGCTGGCTGGCGAGTTGGTCGAGTGTGCAGGTGAGTTCGGGTTGGTCGAGGTGTTCTGTTTGATGCACGATGGAACTGGTTATGCCGTTAAAGGTGTGCCCGCGGAGAAGCGGCGCGATGTCGAGTGAATTCATAGCAACTCCTTTAGATTTTCTGATTGGTGGGGATTTATGTTTCGCCCAATGGTTGCGTAGTGTTTTACGCGGGTTTCAAGGGATTGATTGATCAGCGGGTTTTCAGGATGAAAGAGACCGAAAGTCTCCTTTTGTGCGGCATATTTTTCGTGGGCAATGAGAGCCCAGGCAGCATCGCAGAGGTGCTGAAAAGCAGGATCGAGAAGGATGGGGCAGTTAAATGATTGCCGAGAGCTGTTGATATCTACTCCACTTATTTCCATGAGTCCGTGATGACGGCATAGCTGCTGGAGGCGTTCGAGTTGCTTGCGCGTATTGCGGGGGGGCATATAGGTGATGGCTTGAAAGCCGAGTTCTTTCAAGGTGCTGATAAGCTGATCAAGGAAGCTATCTTCAAAGGTTTGTGCGCGTTTGTCTCCGGTGGGTGATTCGGAGACGTCGCCGAGATAAGCATATGCGGGAATGGCATGGATACTTCGAGCAAAGGTGGCGGCATCGCGAGCGGAAGGGCATTCATCGGTTCCGGAGGGAATAAAAAAATGGGGCACGAGTTCGGCTTTTAGGAACCCGAGTAAATCATAGACCCGGTGGAGGTTCGAAGGCTCTTGCAGTAGTTGGATTATTTTTTTGGAGGGAGATAATCCGAGGTCTTCCTTTAAATAGGTGGTGAGCGCTTCTCCAGTGCTGTGATGTCGGATTATTTTTTTAGCGAGGGCAAAACAAATGTGCCTTTCGGTGATAGTTCCACCTTCATGTGCCCGTGAGCAGGATTGCACGTCAGTCGCAAAGTCGAGTGTGGGGCCGTGACGCTTTTGTAACCACGCATTAAGTTTTTCGGTTTCCGCTTGGATTCGTTTGAGGCGGGCGGAACGAATCGGTTTTAGAAATTGGTCGGTGGCTTCAAATTGAGTGGCAGGGATGCCATGGAATGCGATATATATAATATTGGGTTCATCGGGGTTATTAACGCGTTTACCCTCTAAGGGGGTTCCGTCGAGATTAACACGGATTTCACAACCGACGGTTGCGGCAATGCCATTGGTTCGAGCGGCTGCGAGAAATTCTGGGGCGCCTGCAATCGCGTCATGGTCCATTAATCCAACGGTTTTTAGCCCAGCTTCCACGGCGGCTTCTGTGATCTGCGTCGGGGAGTAGGGACTAAAGGAATAGGTGGAGTGAACATGGTTGTTCACTTCTTCCGGTTGATGGGAATTAGACACCGAGGTTTGCAATGCGGGTTAACTCCTCTCGGGTGTAGTTGTGATTGGGTGTATATCCGCTTAAGGGAAGAATGCGCTCATGAATGGAATCGATGATCCAATTGGCTTGTGGATAGTACTCTTTTTCCATTTCTGCCGCCGGGGAGATCCAGTTTTTTGCACCAATTACAACGGGGGGTGCATCGAGATGATCGAAGCAGAGGGTGGTGATATTGGATGCGATGGTGTGCAGGGCAGAACCCCGTTCTACGGCATCGGAAGCGAAAACAACGCGTCCTGTTTTACGGATCGATTCAATCAATACGTCGTAGTTGAGCGGGTTGACGAAGCGGAGGTCAATGACTTCAACATCGAGTCCATAGGCTTGTTTGAGTTCCTTTGCTGCGGTTATGCCGCTGTAGAGAACGGGGCCGAGGGTGACGAGGGTCAGGTCGGTTCCTTCGCGGCGGACGATGGGCTTTCCTTGTTCGGTTTCGTAATAGCCTTTTGGAACGCCTGCGGTTTCAAACTGTTCCCCGATACCGTATGTTTTTTGAGATTCAAAAAAGACGACCGGATCGGTTCCGTTTAGGGCGAGGTTGAGCATTCCTTTGGCATCAGTAGGGGTGGCGGGATAGAATACTTTGAGCCCGGGTATATGGGCGACGAGTGCCGTCCAGTCTTGTGAGTGCTGGGCGCCGTATTTGTTGCCAACGGAAACGCGAAGTACGAGCGGCATATTCAGAATTCCGGCCGACATCGATTGCCACTTTGCCATTTGGTTAAAAATTTCATCTCCTGCTCGACCCATAAAGTCGCAGTACATCAACTCGGCACAGACGCGGCCTCCACTCATGGCATAT
>DOEU01000071.1:0-1779 GCA_003532555.1 Verrucomicrobiota bacterium
CCTTCCGGAACCCTAATCGCCACCCATGATCAGACCAATGGAACTGGTCGCTTCGATCGTCCCTGGATCGCGCCACCCCACACCAACCTCTGTTTTTCCATCTACCACACCACCAACGCCCCACTGACCGCCATCCCCTCCCTCACCATGGCTACCACTCTTGCCGTCCACGACCTACTTCGTTCTCGCCGTATCACTGCCCAACCCAAATGGCCCAACGACCTGCTTGTTCGTGGAAAAAAAATCTGCGGTATTCTCTCCGAACACATCGAACATCCCATCACCCACCAAAAAGGTATTATCACCGGCATTGGTCTCAACGTAAACCTCACCACCACTCAAGCCTCTACCATCGATCAACCCGCCACATCCATGCTCATCGAAACCGACACAACCCACTCCCTCGAAGCCACCTTAGAAGATCTCCTCCCTCATCTCAGCTTTTGGTTTAAACAGTGGCAAACTAACTATTTCAACGCCATCCGTGCGCCCTGGGAAGCCCTTACCGGCCCCCTTGGACGCCCCCTTAAAATCCGAGATGGAAATCAAACTCAATCCGGTACCCTCGCCGGATACGGCGAAAATGGCGAACTTCTTCTACAAACCAATCAAGGTATCCAACCCATCTGGAGCGGAGAAATTCCTCTATGAAAAAAAATCTCTTCCTCTTTCTCACCCTACTCTTCATTAGCGGTTGTGCAACTACCCGCCGCTATGCCGTTCCCATAGATCAATCGCCTGAACGCATGACCCTCACACTCACCGGCTACTGCGAATGCGGTATTTGCTGCGGATGGAAACGTAACTGGCGCTTTCAACCCGTCTATGCCTACGGACCCAACAAAGGCAAACCCAAAGAAGTCGGCATCACCTCTTCCGGAACGCGCGCCGTAAGAGGCACCATTGCTGCCGACACTCGCCTCTTTCCCTACGGCACAATCATCCAAGTTCCCGGCTATGGCTGGGGACGCGTCGAAGACATCGGAGGCGCCATTAAAGGCCACCATATCGATCTCTTTTTCGACTCCCACCAAGAAGCCATCGAATGGGGCCGACAAAAAAAACAAGTCCTCATTTGGAAACCCCGCCGCTAATCCCTGAAAAATCATCTTTTTTTTACCGATTGAACAACCAACTTCGGTATGATGCACTCAAATAACGAGGAACAACTCCATGGCTACATCACGAATGGTACGCGTTAATGAACTACTTAAACGCGAAATTGCTGAAGATCTTCACCGGAACTTTTCCGGAACCGATTTCGACGCCGCCGCTCTTACCGTCACCCGCGTTGAATGTGCATCCGATCTGCGCGATGCCAATGTCTATATCTCCATCTTCGGCCACCAATACGACCGACATGATATGATCCGCACCCTCAACCACCGTCGGCAAGAAATTGTTCGTATGATGATCAAACGCGTTAAACTCAAATACACGCCCCGCCTCCAGTTTCATCTCGATGAATCTCTCGAAGAAGGCGATAATATCCTCACTATTCTCAGCGAGCTCGAACGCGAGCAAGACAATTCCGAAAAATGAGCCGCCGCAACCGACAACCCGACCCCTTCGATGGGATTCTTCTCGTTGATAAACCCTCCGGATGGACCTCACACGACGTAGTTGCCAAAGTACGCGGTCATTTTCGCCTGAATAAAGTAGGTCACGGAGGTACCCTCGATCCCATGGCAACCGGTCTTCTCGTCTTGCTTATCGGACGCGCTACCAAATGCTCTGCCAACATCATGGATGGAGATAAAACCTACAGTGGAACCATCC
>DOEU01000071.1:2174-2362 GCA_003532555.1 Verrucomicrobiota bacterium
TTACCAAAGAACAAATTAAAAATGCTCTTCCCGCCCTCACCGGTGAAATACAACAACTACCCCCCATGGTATCTGCTATCAAAAAAGATGGCGTAGCTCTCTACAAACTAGCCCGTAAAGGAATCGAAATTGAACGCAAAACCCGAGCCGTTCATATTAACCAATTCAATATCACTCATTTTAAAAAC
>DOEU01000071.1:2673-2939 GCA_003532555.1 Verrucomicrobiota bacterium
TCAATATCACTCATTTTAAAAACCCCTATGCTGATGTGGTGATTGAATGCTCAAAAGGCACCTATATTCGAACTCTTGCCCACGACCTAGGAGAAGCCCTCGGAATTGGGGGCTGCCTTTCCGCATTGCGCCGAGATGCTTCCGGACCCCTCCACATCGATCAAGCACACAAACTAGATGATATTCTAACCGAAACCCGCGAGACGCTGGTCGAACGAACTCTCAACCCCGCCGAGTTTCTACCATGATTGCTATTCATCAACTTG
>DOEU01000028.1 GCA_003532555.1 Verrucomicrobiota bacterium
CCCACCTCGACATCGCAATATCATATCTTTGCCAGTGAGCCTCTCATGTATAGAGCCTAGCTGGTATCAAAAAAAAGCGGTAGAGTTCAAAAAAACTCAATATCAACCCATCCGTTCTTCGATTGGTATTGTCATAGGAGGTTCAAGTACACGTTCGAAAATCAATCCTGCCCAATTAAGAGAACAATTAGCTACTATTTTAGAAAAAACACCCGAGCATGAACATTGGGTAAGCACATCCAGACGAACCCCACCCGAGGTCGATGCCCTTCTCCAAGAATTTTCCTTTGATTACCAACTCATCTGGAGTCAAAATCCATACAATCCCCTTCCGGCTTTCATTGAATTATGTGACCAACTATTTATAACAGAGGACTCCGCTTCTATGATTAGTGAAGCCGTATCGTATGGATGCTCTTCTGTTACAGTATTAGAGACAGAAACCCCTAAAAAGAACCATAAGTTGGTCGAATTTATTCAAAATTTAATACGCGATGGTTATTTAAAGGATATGTATATGTCATTCGATATACCTACTAAAAAAGTAAACATTAAACCGTTAATCGAAAAAGCACTTCAAGATATTGATTAATCATTCGGTTGGAATTGAAGTTCATAGAAGTAGCGATACTTCCCATTTTGCTTCAGTAGATATTCGTGCGTACCCTGTTCTATGATTTGTCCTTGCTCGAGTACCACAATATGATCGGCATTCGCAATCGTTGAAAGTCTATGCGCGATTACCAATACGGTTCGATCTTTCATTAATTCATCTAATGCCCGCTGGACTAGACGCTCAGACTCGGTATCCAATGCACTTGTCGCCTCATCCAAAATAAGTATAGGTGGGTTTTTCAGTAATGCACGAGCAATGGTAATTCGCTGAGCCATACCGCCGGATAAACGTGATCCACGTTCTCCGATTATCGTATCATAACCCAATTCCATTTTTTGAATAAACGAATCGGCATTAGCCCGTTTTGCCGCGTCAACAACGTCATCGATCGATGCAGAAGGAACACCATAAGCAATGTTCTCTGCAACTGATCGGTTAAAAAGGATTGTATCTTGTGTTACAATCCCTATATGAGAACGAAGAGATTCCACCTTTAAGCTCCGCACATCCTGATCATTGATTTTTACAGATCCATTTAAAACATCATAAAATCGTGGCACTAAATTAACGAGAGATGATTTTCCAGCTCCTGAACTTCCAACAAAGGCAACGCATTTTCCGGATTCCACTTTTAGATCAATATCATCTAAAACTAACTTGTCATCATAACCAAACGAGACGCCGTTTAATTCAATTGTTTGTATAGGTAATCTCAATTCCACTGCCTGAGGATCGTCAGTAATTTCAATTTCTCTATCCAAAATCTCAAAAACACGTTCTGCACCGGGTGCCGCTGTCTGAAATCGAAGATGGATTTGGCTAAGTTTCTTAAACGGTTTATACATTTGTGCCGTTGCCGCAAAAAAGCTCACAATTAATGCCAATGAAATATCGTTTACAAAGGCGTAATAAAGCACTCCCGCCAAACCAAACGAAATCAATAAAAAGAGAATAGGCTCCGTAATTGCCCGCGCCCGTAATTGCCGCATAGACTGCTTGAAAACTTGCAGATTTGAATATCCGAACCGATTGACCTCATCTTGTTCACGTTGAAACGCCTTCACCACCATCGCACCCGTTAAACCTTCTTGCGCCAAAGAGAACATATCTCCCATTTGCACCTGGCCAACTTTAGATGCAAGACGAATTCGTTTACCAAAAAGTGCGATCGGAACCAAGCAGAAGGGAAATACTACTAAAATAATGAGTGTTAACTGCCAATCCAAATAAAACATGGCAGCGATGCAACCGATCAACGTAAAGGGATCTTTCATCAGATCACCGATGACATTGGTAACCAAAGCCATTAATAAGCCGGTATCGCTACTAATACGCGTCATAAGTTCACCCACACGGCTTCCTGTAAAAAACTGTATCGGTAATGCATGCATGTGTGCATACAAAGCTTGTCGAAGATCCGTAATCACACGGCTTCCAGACCATTCCACAAAATAACGCCCCGCAAAAGAAACAGAACCTTGGATTACAGCTACACCCGGTAATAGAAATAAGGTACATATAATCCGAGAGAGCTCGAGTTCGCTAGCATTCCCCTCAGGAGTTGACATCAATGAAAATGGATTATCACCACTGAACTCTTCACCTATTAAGCCCCCTAAAGCAAAGCGCAATACGATAATTAATCCAAAGGTGGAGCCTCCATACAAGATCCCACATATTAAACCCAAGAGAAGACGAGGTAAATAAGGACTCACGAACGGAAACATTCGACGATAAATTCCAAATAGCTTTGATGATGAATACTTTTGGTTGTTCATTTAGCGACATCCTCCATAAACAGCCTCTAAACGCAAAACAAAAAAGAAGCCCACATCAATTGGTTTTCATTATATTTAGAATCGGGTATATACGTTTCATGCATATTGTTCAGCTCTTACCAGAACTTAATCAAGGCGGTATCGAACGCGGAACGGTTGAGTTAAATCGTGAGCTCGTCAAACGAGGACATCAATCTACGGTTATTTCTGCCGGAGGTAGACTCTCATCTGTCATACAGGACGATGGCGGAAATCATATAACGCTGGATCTATGTTCTAAAAATCCATTCACATTCTTCCAGCGCTCCTATTTGCTCGAACAGGAATTAAAGAGAATAAATCCTACTTTATTGCACGCTCGTAGTCGCGTTCCTGCTTGGCTATGCTGGCAAGCCAATAAATCACTCAAAATACCCTTTATCACAACAGTTCATGGTTTCAATAGCGTAAATGCCTACAGTGCTATCATGACCAAAGGCGACTATATCATTTATGGAGGCAATGCAATTAAAGAGCATATTTTAAAAAACTATCCTGTTAATCCGGGTGATCTTTACTATGTCCCTCGAGGTATTGACACAGATTTCTTTGATCCAGAAAAATTAGATAGAAACTGGATAGAAAAGTTTAAGAACAATTATCAATTACACGAGAGAACTATCATTTCCACTGTAGGTCGCATTACGCCCTGGAAAGGGCATGATGATTTTATTCGAGCCATCGCAGAGGCACAGAAAGAAAATTCATCAATTCTTGGACTCATTGTAGGAGGTGTCTGGCATGATAAAGAGGATTATCTAGAAGAGCTAAAAGGACTCACTACCACCTGCAAAGCTGAGATTATTTTCGCCGGATCGCAGAGTCAGGTGCGAGAGATTTATGCGCTTAGTGATATCTTGGTTTCCGCTGCTTCCAGTAAACCGGAGACCTTCGGGAGGGTAGCCGCTGAGGCAATGGCGATGAACACACCGGTGATTGCCAGCGCGCATGGAGGCTCGCTAGATATCATCTCTGATAAAGCCAATGGTTATTTATTCACACCTCATCAATCGACTGAATTAACGGAAGCCATTCATCAATGTTTACAAAAACCGCCCTCACAAATGCGCACGCATATCTGTACTCATTTTAGTCTATCCAATATGGTTTCACGCGAACTAGAAGTATACCACAAGGCTGCAGCAGTATATGGAAAATAATACCATTCATATTATCACCATCTTATGGGGAAAAGCATATGACGAGCAGGATGTTAATCGTCTATTTGCGATGATAACCAATAATACTTCATATCCAATCTGCTTTCATCTCTTCAGCGATGAATCCCTGCCGGAATTAAATCCAGTGATTATACAGCATTCTGAACCCAGACTAGCTGCCCATGAGCAGTTGCAACATTTAAACTACCGAAAAGAAGTTGGCCTATGTGATAATTCATTAGGCAATCTACATGATAAGAGAGTCTTTTTCTTTGATCTAGATGTAATCATAACCGGCAATTTAGACGAAATGTTTATCTATCCGAAAGGGAATGAATTTTATATTATTAATGACTGGAACACAGAAGGTACTCACGTTGGACAGGCGAGTTGTTATTCGTTTGTAGTAGGCACCCTGGTTTTTATAAAAGAAGCGTTCGAGCTAGACTATACCACGGTGGTTGAGGCATACGGAACCGCTTCACAAGAATATCTCTCTGCCATGATTATGGAGAGCAAAGGAAGGCTCAATTTTTGGCCCGAGCATTGGTGTAAATCCTTCAAATATCACTGTCTTCCTCACCCTCTTTTACGCCATCTGCGCACACCGAAAAAACCCGATCCCAAAACCAAATTACTAGCCTTTCATGGCAATCCGGGCATCGAAGC
>DOEU01000024.1 GCA_003532555.1 Verrucomicrobiota bacterium
CATGTGTATATTAAACCAAAGAATAGCATGTTCTTTAAGCAAGAATTTTAGATCATTGATTTACCTGATAAACTGATTTTATTGCGACATAAAAGATTTATTCAAAAAAGCATCTTAATTTGATCTAACTAAAAATCAATGATGCTCAGTTCCTTAAAATAAATTAAGGGCTAATCAATATCTCATGATGCACTCGATTTCCACTCAATGAAAGTTCGGATGCCGATGTAATCTCTACCTCAATAAAGGTTCCGACTGCCTCCTTAGAAACGTTACTCACACGTACAGGTAATTTACCCTCTGTTCGCGACGCCACCGCATTTTCTACCCGCGGATCGACCCGCTCCACTAAAACCTTCATTCGCTTGCCGATCAACGACTCATTGTGATGTAAAGAGGTTCGCTTTAGCACCTCTGTTAACCGCGCTAAACGCTCACTCTTCTCTTCATTTGAAACATCATCTTCCCAACGGGCCGAACGAGCGCCAACACGCGGAGAATACTTCGCGATATATGCCATGTTATATTGAACGTCTAACATGACTTCAGCGGTTCGCTCGACTTGCTCCTTACTCTCACCACAAAACCCAACAATAATATCTGTAAATAGCGTCGCCTGCGGGATTAACTCACGAATATCCCTAACCACCTCCATATAATCCGCCACATCATGATTTCGATTCATCCGACGCAACAATTTATCATCGCCACTTTGCAGAGGTAGATGAATTTGTTTTGCTAAAACCGGATAGGCAGCAATCACTTCGATTACTTCACGCGTCATGTCCCGCGGGTGTGGCGAAGTAAAATAGACCCAAAAGTCCTTCTCTGATTCTTTTCCGAGCTCCCCAATTTTACGCAATAAATCGGCAAAAGAAATCTCCTCCCCTGCTCGATCTAATCCATACGAATTAACATTCTGCCCTAACAACGTAATGGACTTGACACCATTAGCGACCAAAGATGTCATTTCTTGAATAATTTCCCGACTTGAGCGCGATACTTCACGACCCCGAGTGTAAGGAACGGCGCAAAATGAACAAAATTTATCACACCCATTCTGAATAGGAACAAATGCCTCAAACGACTTACTATAACTGGGATTGACCTGCCAAAAATCAGTTAGATCATCCACTCGGTTCACCGAATCTAATGGATTCCTAGTCGAAAAAGCCGTTGCCACACCGCACTGACGCAACATGTCTGGTAATTCACGTAATTGATTCATACGGAAAAGCAGATCAAACAGCTTTAAAAACTTCTCTTCATCTGCTGGTAAAATGCAACCAGAAACAAAGGTGACCAGATCACGCTTTTTCTTCCACTGGTTCCATTTATGGATCTTGCTGTAAACCTTATCAATCGCTTTTTGGCGAACTGAACAAGCCACAATTCCAATCAGAGAAGCCTCCTCCTCCCGATCGGTCATCTCAAAACCCACTCCCTCAATCACGCTACGGATTCGCTCTGAATCGGACTGATTCATCTGGCACCCCAACGTAATAACACAGCACTTCATAATGACTAAAAATAAACTTCCGTATGAATTTGCGTAGTCGGCAATCCACGTTCTTGCAGTAAATCAAAAGCGTCATAGATCATATCACAATTCCCGCATAAAAATGCATTCGTATCTGGAGTAAACTCGACATCTTTCAAATAGTCTGTCACGCGTCCTCTATAATCGCCCCCCTCTTCCCGAGAAACACAATGAAAGTAGCGATCCCCGTAGATCTCTTTTTCATATCCTTCATTCAGATAACTCGTTCCATGAATTAGACGATAATTTAATCCTTCATACGACTCTAAGAAGCATCTAAAGGGTGATATACCTGTTCCTGTTGCAATGAACAAAAGAGGATTCGATCGAACTTCCTCCACCAACTTGAAATGCCCATATGGTCCCCCAATCATTACCTTATCGCCCGCTTCAAGGTCAAATAATTGTTTAGATACCAATCCCTCTTCCACGCGACGTAAAAGCACTTCCAAATGCGCCTGATTATTTCCGGAATAGACCGAATAGTCACGGATCTCAGAATCTCCCTCGACCCCGATACGAAGATACTGCCCTGGCTCAAAATCAATATCACCCCGCTCCATTCGCAAAACAATCGTCTCATCTGTAAGTCGACGAACTTCTTGAACGGCTCCTGTGAATCGTATTTTAGTTGCTGTTAACATATTTATCGCTCCCGTATTTTAGGCGCAAACATACAAAGACGTTGTTGCAAGCGCGTTTTCTACTCTTCCCTATAATCAAAGTCAATGGCAACTCCCTTGCCAAAATTCTGTAACTTCCCTCTAATTCAAACGAAGCTTGAAAAACAAGTATCAGTACTTATGGTAGGTAACGCTGAACGGAGAGAACAAATAAACCAACCAACTGCTAAAATTCTGCCCTACGTTCGGCCTTACCGCCGCGAGATTATTTATACCACGATCGCTGTACTCATAGCTGTTGGCATCAATCTCTACCTTCCTTATCTCATGCGTTTGGTTATTGATGGTCTTACTGACCAAGCTTTGGACCATGCTCAACTCTTCACTCTCCTACTTCGCTATTTACTCTTCGGCCTCGTGGCTGTAATTTTCTCTCGTTTACTGCGTAAAATTCCACTCAAACTTTCCCATAAAGCGGAGTATCATCTTCGAAAAGATATATTCGCTCATCTCACTCGTCTTGATTCTTCCTATTTTCGCACCCAACGAACCGGCGATTTAATGACACGCCTCTCATCCGATATCAACATGGTTCGCGATGCTATCGGACAAGGCATTCTCCAAGGCGTACGAACTATTGTCGTGCTTGTGTTCGCACTCATCGTCATGCTTCTTACAGACAGACAACTTGCACTAATCGTCTATTCTTTATATATCCCCATGGTCATCATCTTTTTTCTGATCTTGCGGATTATGCGACGCCGTCAAAAAGAGCTCCAAGAACAAGTCTCAGAGCTCTCAAGCTTCTCTCAAGAAAGCTTTAGTGGAATACGTTGCCTCAAAGGTTTTGCCCTCGAAGAACGCCGTAATCAACAATTTGATGGCTTAAACCAAGGGCTCATCCGAAAAAATATGCTCATGCAAGCTACCCGACAAAGCCTCTGGCCTTTCATGGCTTTCTGGTTTGGCGTGGGAATGATTCTGATTTTAAACGTTGGAGGTCGTCGCATTATCGCTGGCGAACTCACCCTAGGGACCCTTACCCAATTTATTCAATATTTACTCTACATGCAGTGGCCTCTACTCGCTCTCTCTTGGACTTCCAGCCTCTATCAGCGGGGTGTCGTAAGTTGGAGCCGAGTACGCTCCATGCTCGATGCCAAACCTAACCTCACCGACCCTGATATTCCCATAACTGAACCCCTTTCTCATCATGACATTGAATTTAAAGAGGTCTCACTTGAAATTGATGATCGCAAACTCATCGACCAACTCTCTCTTATCATTCCAACTGGAACTACCCTTGGTGTAACTGGTCCCACAGGGTGTGGTAAATCGCTATTAACCGCGCTAACCGCTCGGCTTGTCGATCCCACTAAAGGCGAAATCACCCTCGGCGGAGTACCGCTTCAAAAGCTTCCCCTACAAATCATCCGGAAAAAAATGGGCTGTGCCCTTCAAGAACCCATTCTTTTCTCAAAAACCCTTGAGCATAACCTCACCTTTGGGCTCACAAAAAATGAACCCGACACTCTTTCGTGGGCCATCGATGCCGCCCATCTTACCAACGAAATAGAAGGTTTTCCTGAAGGACTTCAAACACTGCTCGGTGAACGCGGAGTAACCCTCTCAGGCGGACAGCGTCAACGAACCGCTATTGCCCGTGCGATTGCTCGGCGTCCTGAAATTCTCATCCTAGATGATGTACTCTCTGCCGTTGACACTCAAACCGAAGCCGCGATTATGCAAAAACTGAAACCCATCATGGATCAGCGGACCACGCTCTTTATCAGCCACCGGATCTCGACCCTTCGTTATGCAGATCGCATCATCGTTATTGAAAATGGGCGTATCACACAACAAGGCACTCACCAAGAGCTGCTCGCTCAATCCGGCTATTATGCCGAACTAGACCTTCAGCAAAACCTTCAACGAAAAATGGAGGGTAAAGCATGAAACTAACCCATCAATTGCTCACATATATTCGTCCGTATCGCCTCTGGCTAACTGGTGCCTTTCTGCTAATCCTATCCACCTCGCTCGCAATTAACTATCTACCAATTATCATCCAGCGCATCACCGACGACTGCCTTATGCAAACCGACAAACCTGTTGATCAACGGATTGAACTGCTCGGAAAATTAAGTCTACTCTATGTTGTCATCGCCGGCACAGGTCATCTCGTTCGCTATCTTCAGGGCTTACTCACTGCCTATATTGGGCAACGCATTATTTACGACCTCCGACTCGCCGTTTTCCGAAAAGTTCTCACCATGCACCAAGCCTATTTTGACCGCACACCCGTCGGCACTCTTATGACACGAGTAACATCCGATATTGAACGCCTACAGAACTTTGTAACCGATGGAGTTGTCGGCACCCTCGCTGATCTATTTATGTTACTCGGAATTATGGGCTACATGCTCTACATCAGCCCCCCGCTAGCCGGCACCCTCTTTTTAATCTTACCCATTCTTTACAGCATCCTCCTTTATATCAACCGCAACCTCCGGAATGCCAATCGTGAAATTCGCGATAAGCAATCCGCTCAAAACGCCTACCTCCAAGAGAGCTTAACCGGTATGAGCACCATCCAACTCTTCAACCGGGAAGCAGCCGCCATTGACGACTTTGATGAAAAACACACCCAGCTTCGCTCCGCCTACTTCAAAGAAGTCCGGTGGTTTTCTCTATCTTTTCCCGCTGTCGAAGGCGGGCAAGCCCTTGCATCACTCCTCATTCTTGGGATGGGAGGGGTTCTCCTGCTGAATGGATCTGAATTCATCACTCTCGGCATTTTCGTAGCATTCCTTGCCTATGTGAGAGATTTTTTCCGACCACTCAGCTCCCTCTCCGAAAAAGCCAGCTCCTTTCAAGTTGCACTTGCCTCGGTAGAACGCGTCTTCTCTCTGCTTAATAAGCAACCCGATATTAAGAATATCGAACACCCCATCATCCCTCCTTCCCTAAATGGAACTATCGAATTCAAAAACGTCTGGTTTGCCTATGACGACGACAACTGGGTGATTAAAGATCTCTCCTTTAAAGTGGAACCTGGTCAAGCCCTCGCCATTGTCGGAGCCACTGGAGCCGGAAAAAGCACCATCATTAATCTGATAGGTCGCTTCTACGATATTCAACAAGGCACAATCACCATCGACGGCATCAATATCCGGGACTTCGACCAAACCGACCTGCGCCGCCGACTTGGATATGTCTTTCAAGACCCCTTCTTATTTGCCGGAACCATCACCGACAACATCGGATTACACAACCCCGAGCTCACTGTCGAACAAATTGAAAAAGCCGCTCAAACCGTCAATGCACACACCTTTATTAAGCCACTTAAAAAAGGCTTCCACACATTACTAAACGAACGCGGTGAAGGGCTCTCTCTAGGACAAAAACAACTTCTCGTTATGGCGCGAACTTTTGCACAAAATCCCGAGCTCCTATTCGTTCTCGACGAAGCCACCGCCAGTATCGATACGGCTACCGAACTCCTTATTCAAGATGCACTCGGAAAACTCATGCAAAATCGCACCAGCATTGTCATTGCACACCGACTCTCCACCATCCGCCATGCAGATCGTATCCTAGTTATGCGTGACGGCGAATTGATCGACTCAGGCACCCATGATGAACTGATTGCTAACGATGGCTACTACCACCAACTCTGCCAACTCATGCAACAGCAAGGATGATATTTTAATACATAGAGATTACGCACCAATGATCTTAACGAGCACCCGTTTTTTCCGAAGTCCATCAAGCTCATAGTAGAAAATCTGCTCCCAAGGCCCAAAATCAAGAGCACCATTTGTAACGGCGATCACCACCTCACGTCCCATAATCGTCCGCTTTAGATGCGCATCCGCATTATCTTCGTATCCATTATGATCATATTGATCATACGGTTTTTCAGGGGCTAACCTCTCCAACCAGCGCTCATAGTCTTGATGCAATCCGCTCTCATTATCGTTAATAAAAACTGAGGCAGAAATATGCATAGCATTCACTAAACAGAGCCCTTCTTGAATCCCCGACTCAACCAAACATGCTTCAACCTGGGGTGTTATGTGAATGATATCTCGCCGCTGCGATGCCTCAAACCATAGCTCTTTACGATAACTTCTCATGCCCTTAATCCAACGGAACCAATACCTCGTTTAAATAGAGTTGCCGCATCAATTCACAATCCAATCGATGCCCCGCTTTATACGATGTAATATGACCCACAAAATGACCGTTAGGAATCAACGCAATCGCCGCTAACAAATCTAATACCGACCGATGCCATACCGCCTCCAAGGCTTTCCCTTCGTGAATCAGCCGCGGTTCATTCACATACCGATTACGCCCTGCAATCAAAACATTTTTCTTCGTGTAACCCAAATTCCGCACATCCGCAAATAAACGCCCGATTGTTTTACAATACAACACCTTCCCCCAAGACGTGTTGGTACGTGCAATCGATGCCATACGCATCAACTCCTCACAAACAGGGAAAACAATGCGCTGTTGTCCGATGTAAGTTTTAAAATTAATCGCACAATCAATCGTCAATTGTGGATTCTCCGGATCCAACGGCGGTGCCAACGTTACAAAATCCCCATATGTTCCTCCCACCGAAACAGGATGAGGCACACTCAAATACGAAATAGGTTTATCACTCTCTAAACGACCACACCGATCCAATGCTTCCACTACATCTAGACTTCCTTGATCAAAAAGAGGTGGGTCTCCTGAATCAAGCTTAATCACCATGTTGTCGACGCCCATGCCCGTTCGCAAACAGATCAAATGCTCCACCATCCGAACATAGTTATGCGGATTTCCACTTCGCAGAACAATATTACTCACGATCTGACCCGTCGTCCATACATTCGAAATACCCACCCGAATCGGCAATGAGCCTGGTAAATCAGCCCGATCTAGCCACCAACCCTCCAATGTTGTCGGCTCCAACACAATCGACCGCGTAGCCTTTCCCATAAAAGTGCCCGAGCCAGAAATGGAATCAGACTGAGCCAAAGTCGTTTGCATTCGGCGTAACCGAGGAAGTTCTTTTCTACTTAAATTCCAGTCTACTGGCTGCCGTTGCATCTCATCCCACGAAGCAGAGATTGCACGTTTATCACCGGAAAGTACCTGTCCTATTCCCTCACTCATAACATCTGCTTCCTGTTTGAACTCAAACCTTGATTCCCCTACCTTTAAAACGATATGGACTTGAAAGCAAAGTAAAACAGAGAGGTTGGCTTGGAAGCAAATCGTATTCTTCATTCTGCAAGAACCGTTGGGGGTTTTACGCTCCTTAGCCGCTGCTTTGGCTTGGTTCGTGATATTCTTATTGCCTATCACCTCGGCACAAGCTTGCTTGCTTCCGCCTTTTTCGTCGCCTTCACTCTCCCCAACCTCTTCCGCCGCCTCTTCGGAGAAGGTGCTCTCTCCGCCGCCTTCATTCCTCTCTTTATCGAAACGAAAGAAAAAGAAGGATCCGCCGCCGCCTGGAAGCTAGCACAACGCGTCGGCACGTTGCTCACCCTACTCCTTCTTCTCATCACCCTTGTCGGGATGGGCTTACTCACATTGGGACTTCAACTCGAAACCCTCAGCCCCTCCTGGCATACTACCCTCTCACTTGCCCGCATTATGTTACCCTACCTAATCTTCATCTGTCTCGCAGCCCTAAGCATGGGGCTGCTCAATGCTGTTGGGCATTTCACTATCTCTGCCTTTGCACCCACCTTGCTGAACTTAACGCTCATCGCCACTCTAACGTTGTTCTTTCCCCGAATTTCTTGTCAACCTGATCAGATTCATCTCTTAGCATGGAGCGTCCTTATCGCCGGCCTCCTCCAACTCGGAATTCAGCTTCCATCCCTATCAAAACAAGGGGCTCGTTTCAGACCTACTTCATTCCATCAAGACCCAAGAGTTAAAAAGATGCTTCTCCTTATAGGACCCGCCGCCCTAGGGGTTGCCGTCACCCAATTCAACGTCGTTATCGATCGCCTTCTCGCACTCTGGATTGGAGACTGGGCTCCTGCCGCCCTGTTCTACAGCGAACGCATGATATACTTTCCACTCGGCTTAATTGCTACCGCCCTGGGAACAGTCCTCCTCCCCACCTTCAGCAACCAAGCTGCACAAGCCGACCGAACTGCCATCTCAAGCACCCTCACCACCACGCTTCGACACATGCTTTATATTATGATCCCAGCCGCGGTCGGGCTTCTCTGGCTTAGCTCACCGATTCTAACAACCCTCTTCAACTGGAAAGGTGCCTTCGATGCTGACTCCACCTACCTCGCCGCACGAGCCCTCGCCTGCTATGCCCCCGGACTCATCATTTTTAGTGCCGCCAAACTCATCGTCCCCGCCTTCTACTCCCTCCAAGACACCCGCACCCCTGTCCGTATCGGCATCCGCGTCGTCGGACTCAACCTGCTATTCAATCTCCTCGCTGTCTGGCTCCTACCCACATATTGGAAACACGCCGGCATGGCTGCTGCCACCGTACTCGCTGAAGGTATTGGTATGCTGCTTCTCATCTATAAACTAAACAAACAACTGCCTCCCTTACCCAGCTGGTCACTCATAACCGACGCAGCTCAACACCTCGGACGCGCCCTCATCATGGGAGCCCTTACCGGACTCTTCTTTAGCTTCGTGCTTCAACTCCTCCCCTTTGCCGGGAAGATAAATCAACTCATCGCCCTCACAAGTGCTATAGCCTTCGGAATCACGATCTACCTTCTCCTCTCCCGCTCTCGCCCTGAACAACAGAAAATCATCCAAGCCATGCGCCGTAAATTGAAGTGAGTTGAACCATCTAAACGATGGACTTTGCTTTCCGCCTTGCTATGCTTATATCTTTAGTTGGGGAGATAAACTATGATTCAGGCAAAAATTGTAGGCGCAGGTGGATACGGCGGGGCTGGTATCACCGAACTCCTACTCAAACACCCACAAGTTGAGATTGCCTGCTTGGTCAGTCTTTCCGATACCGGTTATTCCATGAGTGATGTATTCCCCCATTTGCGCGGTTTTTGCGACCAAACCATTGTATCACCCGACGATTCTAAAGCTACCGAAGCCTACGATCTAGTCATCTACTCCACCCCCGATGGAGTCGGCATGCAATCCGCCGCCGATGAAATTAGCAAAGGAGCAAAAGTGATCGATTACAGCGGTGACTTTCGATTCAATACTCCAAAACGCTATGCAAGCTACGCCAATTTTTTGGGTAAAGACCCTGACCACGCAGCCCCCGAGTTGCTCCCTACCACCCAGTACGGACTGCCTGAACTGCACTCACTCGGTACTGATCAACAACTCGTTGGCAACCCCGGTTGCTTCGCTGTCAGTTGTATTCTCGCCCTTGCTCCTGCCGTCAAAGCCGGTATCATCGACCTCAGCTCAATTATTTGTGACTGTAAAACCGGCATCTCAGGAGCTGGCAAAAAGCCTAGCCCCAGTTTTCACTATCCCAGCCGATATGACAACATGAACGCCTACCGTCTCAGCGGCCATCAACACATAGTAGAGATCGAACAAGAACTCGGTCTACTCTGCGATCAAGAACTCCAGATCACCTTCACTGCTCAAGCTGTTCCCGTCTGCCGAGGTATCATGAGCGTCTGCTATGCTGATATAAAAGAAATCGATATCAATACCGCGCTCGATATCTACCGTACCTTCTATCCTAAAACCGGATTCGTCCGCGTTCAACCCGCCAACCAACCCGCATCGATCGCAGATGTTCGGGGAACTAACTACTGTAACCTCACCGTCGATATAGATGAACGAACCCAACGGCTAAGAATCGTCTCCCACATCGATAATTTAATGAAAGGCCAAGCCGGTAACGCTCTACAAGTGCTCAACCATCTCTATGGCTTTGAACCAGATACCGCCCTCCAACACCCTGGGCAATATCCTTAATCACTGGAGAAAAAACTATGAATGAACAACCCATAAATCCCTCTGTAAAAAAGACTGTATCCCTCAAAGAGTTTCCCCAACTAAAAGATGCTGAAGCTCAAAAACAACATAATCAAAACGTCAATATTGAATCCCGTGCCTGGCGCGAAAAAAACTTTTATCACCGATAAACATAGAGACCTTCACCACCTATGAAGAACTATTTAACCGCCTCTATTTCAGCCTCCGCGGTTCAACACAACCTGCAAGAACTTCGTAAAATAATTAACACCGGCGTTCAACTCTGTCCCGTTGTAAAAGACAACTGCTACGGACACGGACTTAGCCTACTCTATCCTACCCTCGCTAAACATGCAGACGGTTTCATCGTCGCATCTCCCTCTGAAGCACTAGAAATTAGATCCTACGGATACACCGGATTCATCCTCTGCCTACTTTCTGCTTATTTTGATGAAACCGAAATTCAAGAAGAGCTCATCCGACAAGAAGTAACACAAACCGTGATGTCAAAAGCCGCCCTCGAAGCTGTCGCCGGTGCCGCAAAACGCTGCCAAAAAACCGCCCCTATTCATCTTAAAATTGATAGCGGTATGGGGCGCCTCGGTGTTACTGCGTCTCAAGCCAAGAATCTCTTCTCACTCATCGAGAAAAACCCCCACATTCAACTTACGGGTGCCTATACCCACTTCGCTTCTTCTGATGACCCCGACGCAACCTACATGCACCAACAGCTAAACACCTTTCTCGATACACTCCCCAAAAATAACGCTCTCATCCGACATGCTGCCAATACCTCTGCCTTGATCCATCAGCCCGATACCCATCTCGATCTCGTCCGCCCCGGACTTTCCGTCTATGGTTGCCACTATGCAGAACACCTAAGATCAAAGATCGATCTCCAACCCTGCATGAGCGTTCATGCCCAAATCATTGCCATCAAAAAAATGCCCTCTGGCAGTTTTAGCGGATACGGGAGAACCCATCAATATTTGCGTGATAGTCGGGTGGCAGTCGTACCGATTGGCTATGGTGATGGTTATTTTCGCTCACTCTCCAATCAAGCCATTGTACACATTCATGGAAAACCCGCTGCCGTCTGCGGGCGCGTAAGTATGGATCAAATGACGGTTGATATCACCGATCACCCTCAGATAATGATAGGCGATCCCGTTGAAATAATCTCTGCCGATGCCACCGCTCCGAATAGTGTAGAGAATCTCGCTAAAATCGCCCATACCATTCCTTATGAGATCACGTGTCACATGGGCCGTAATCTTTACCACAAACTCGTCGACTAAACCTCCTTCCATTTACTCTTTTGAAACAGCTTCTTGATTCCCTAACTCTTGAATGTGCGTCCGTATTTATTTATTTTGTTTAGATCAAACTGTTTCCCAAAAAACTTGATGCCTAAATTCACCTACTTATAATGCTGCGTTCACAAAAAACGGAAATGGTATGGGAAAAACACTCTTTGAAAAAATTTGGGATCAGCACGTTGTCACCGAACTTCCCGGTGGTGAAGTACTGCTATACATTGATCGGCACCTCATTCATGAAGTAACCAGTCCGCAGGCATTCGAAGGTTTGAAGCTGAATAATCGCCCCGTACGCCATCCCGAACTAACCTTTGCAACCACCGATCATAATGTACCAACCGACAGCCGAACCGAGATAACCGATCCGGTTGCACTCACCCAAGTCAATGCACTGGAAAGTAATTGCGCCGAACACGGTATTCGCTTCTATGGTATGAATTCTGAAAAACAGGGTGTTGTTCATATAATCGGTCCCGAGCAAGGAATCACTCTTCCCGGAACTACCATAGTTTGCGGTGACTCCCACACAGCCACGCATGGAGGCTTTGGCTCGATTGCCTTTGGCATCGGCACATCAGAAGTTGAACATGTGCTAGCTACACAAACCTTGCGGCAAAAAAAACCGATGCAATATCGGGTCGAGTTTACCGG
>DOEU01000096.1 GCA_003532555.1 Verrucomicrobiota bacterium
TAATCATGAGCATCTTCTTTTGTTCGCTGAATAAATGTCTCACCGCGATCTGAATCATAGCCTCGTGTCTCTTGATTAACGATTCCACCACTATCCAAAACATTGATCTGACGATCGATTTCATATGAAATAGCCTCTTGAATAAAAGCGAATGAATTCATATTTTTGATCTCGACCTTCGAACCCAACTCTTTATGACCAATGGGACGTACAGAGATATTTACGTCAGATCGCATCTGACCTTTTTCTTGATCACAAGAACTGATTCCACCGTATTGCATGATTTGTTTGATAGCAGTCATATACGCCAATGCATCATCGCTAGAATGCATGCATGGATGTGAAACGATTTCCATTAGGGCTGTTCCGGCCCGATTATAATCAACTAGGCTAGCCCCACTAACATGAATATTCTTCGCCGCATTTTCTTCCTGATGAATGCGCTCTATTTCAAAACGCTTCCGCGTTCCGTTCACATCCACTTCAATGAATCCATCCAAACAAAGCGGCTGATCCGCCTGCGTAATTTGATAGTTTTTAGCCATATCCGGATAAAAATAATTTTTCCGATCCCAACGACTCAGCCGATTAATCGAACAGTTCAGCAACAGACCTGCCTTACAGCACAATTCAATCGCTTTTTTATTCAGTACCGGCATAGCGCCTGGATAACCCAAACAAACAGGGCAAACGTGTGTATTCGCTGCTGCTCCATAGACATATTTACAACCGCAAAACATCTTTGTTACTGTCTTCTGCATCACATGTGTTTCAAGCCCAATAGTCGCTTCGTATTTATTCATGAGATGACTCCGGCTTGCGTAAATGCCAATCGGTATTTTGCTCATACTGATAAGCAATATCCAAAATGGTTTGTTCTCTGAGATGATCCCCGATGACTTGCAGTCCGATTGGCAACCCCGCCTCCGAAAATCCGCACGGTACAGATAGCGCACAATTTCCCGCCAAATTGACCGAAGTTGTTAGAATATCATCCAAATACATCTTTAACGGATCATGAGTTTTTTCTCCTCGACGATAGGCGGGCGTCGGCGTCACAGGAGCCAGCAAAGCATCACATTTTTTAAATACTTTTTTGAAATCTTCTTTAATCAACTCTTGAACCTGCTGAGCCCGCTTGTAATAAGCGTCATAATATCCGCTACTTAGCACATATGTTCCGAGAATAATCCGACGCTTAGCTTCGGGTCCTAAGCCCGCCGCCCGTGTCTTTGCATAAAGTTCCGCTGGATTAGCCCCCTCTTCCCGTAAGCCATATCGGATGCCATCAAAACGGGCTAAGTTAGCCGAAGCCTCTGCCGTCGCGATGATATAATACACCGAGATCGCATAATTTGTATGCGGTAGACTCACATCGACAATTTCTGCACCCAATGAACGACATTTTCCAACTGCCGCTCGAACTGCTTGCTCCACTTCGGGATCAATCCCATTCATAAAGTATTCGCGAGGCAATCCCAACTTCATCCCCTTCAGCGATTTTGATTGATCTAATCCAGCACTATAATCCGGTACTGGAGCATCGAGCGAAGTTGCATCTTTTGGATCAAAACCACTAATAACTTCTAACAGTAATGCCGCATCACGAACCGTTTTCGTGATAGGTCCAATTTGATCAAGCGAAGAAGCAAAAGCCGTCAGCCCATAGCGAGAAACTCTTCCATATGTGGGCTTGAGTCCAACACATCCGCAAAAAGCAGCCGGCTGTCGAATCGATCCTCCGGTATCTGAACCCAGCGAAGCGATCGCATGATCTGCTGCAACCGAAGCCGCCGAGCCACCCGACGACCCTCCTGGAACATGATCTAAATGCCAAGGATTAGAGGTGGTTCCCAAAGCTGCATTTTCCGTACTCGAACCCATTGCAAATTCGTCCATATTCACGCGCCCAAACATGACCGCACCCGCTTCACGTAATTTAGTAATCACCGTCGCATCATATGGCGAAATATAGCCCTTTAAAATTTCAGAAGAACATGTACAAGGATTCCCCTTCACATTGATCAAATCTTTTATCGAAATCGGAATGCCCAATAACGAATTCGATCCATGTTGAGCACGTTGTTCATCTGCTTGAAGAGCCTCGCGATGAATCTGCTCTCGATTTAATGAAATATAAGCGCCCACCCGCCCAGCATCCTGCTCAATCACATCGAATAACTGCTCAACCAACTCGACAGATGAACTCGCTCCTTCACTTAAACTAGAACGCAACTCTTCAATCGTTTGTGTATGTAATGATTTCATAAATACTATTGATCAATAATTTTTGGAACACGAATACACCCATCGGCGGAAGCCGGTGCGTTTTGAATAACGTCCTCATGTGAAATCGATTCCTTAGCTACATCATCACGTAACTCCGATAGAGATAACCCTCGATTCAGTTGGCAAATATTTTCTGACAAATCCACTTCGTTCAGTTGGTCAACATACGCCAAAACCTGATCTAGCTGAGCCTGAAATAGCTCCTTTTCCTGATCCGACAGCTCAAGTGAAGCGAGTCTAGCTATATACGCAACATTCATTGAATGATTTTCTGACATACAATACTCCTGAAAGTTTAGAAGTATAGGGATTACGCTCTAGTGTGCAATATTCAAGAATACTTACTTCATTGCTGAGCATACACCCTGCTACGAAATGCATCGGTTAGTACCTCAGGATAAACCTGTTGAACGAAACTGAGAATATGCTCTTCAAAATCAGTCCCTTCCGCTTCACGCTTACCTGATACCGCAATGTAAGCCCATCGATTCGCCTCACTATTAATCACTCGATCCCACGCCAACCAAAACATGCGAACATAATGTGATGAAGTTTCCCGGGTCTGCCCCACAAACCAGTAAGCATAAAATCCGTAATAAGGGACTTCACCTTCCTCCGTTTGAAATACACGTGAGGTCTTGATCACTCGCACATCCAATGGATCACGCCCAGCAATCGGCACTTCAAGTGAATATTCACTTTCTAGCGTATTGCCCTGTCCTTTCAAACAGCGTTGAGGACGGTGAATACTATCTCGAGCCGATCCCGATAAAACAATGGATGTATGTAATCGCATACCCGCTGCATTCGTAAAAGCCGACTTAACAAATTCTGTATCAGCCGGCAACTGCTCTTTTTCAGCTCTTGAACAGTTATAAAGTCTATCACCACCATTAGGACATATGTCAGGAAAGACTAAATCGCGAACATAATATGCTGCATCTTTATAACCTTTTGCACAAGTGTCAGGATTGTGACAAAATTTTAAATCATTACCAACCCAATCACCAACCTGATTCGGAAAATCCATCGAAACACCCGGAATTTGATTTAACTTTACCCCGACAGAAGATGTCAGCGCATACATTGTCAATGACATGAGAAAAATGAGCGTTATGAACGGCTTAAATAAACTTTTTTCCATGTTCGAAAAGACTCCTTGTAGTTAATTTGAAGCAACTTACCACACCCAATCATTAAGCTGATCGCAAGCGCAAAAAGAACATAACCAGACCAGTCATGGTGAAGCCCTGTGCCAAACTGCTGTCCCGCCGTAATTGATACCAACGCAATTGAAATAATCCGGCCAATGTTACCCGCAACCGCAATAGGAATCGACGCCAAAAACAAGAACCATTTGGAAATAAATGATTTTTGCGTATAATGCGCATATACCGCCGAAAGAGCCGTCATCGCTAACAGCGAACGCAATCCCGAACAAGGCGCCTCAACATTCAATCGAAAGAATGGACTCATCAACTGGGTTCCCACACGCTCACACTCAATGCCTAAACCATTCAGCAACCCATACGCCATCGAAGTAGCTACCATCTGCAACGGGCCCGATAACGCATCTAAAAAGTTCAACGGCACACAAAATATCAAATACGAGCAAGGAAAGATCAATAGTTTAGCCAGTTTCCATCCAAAAAAGTACAAGGGGATTCCCCACAATAACAAAATTAAACTGATCAGCGAAATACGCGTCTGCTGCATTTTAGCTCCAAGCCAATGAAATGATAACGCCATAACAATCACGGCCAGCCCCCACAAGCAGATTTGCTTCGGTGCCAATTTAATCTCTTCACGCCGATGCCATAGAACTGCTAGACTTACAAACGGAATTAAAAAGCCGTGAGAATAGTCCGCTCCAAATGATTGTTTATCCGACCAACGAGAAACCATCCAAACAAATGCCGAAGAACTATTCACATTTTCAACTGTGTTTCCAAACAGATGGAACAATATAAAAAGAAACCCAATCAAAACCGAAGATAAAGCAATATTGATTACCTCATAGGACTGCAAGGCGCCCAACCGCCACCGATCACTCCAAATAAGTGATCCGCTCTGTGTAAGTACTTTCATTTATACCCTCGTAAAATTCTTCCCTAATTTATCAAGAACTCCCGTTAGATCAAGAGGCTAATTTATCGGGAATTAACCCTTGAAAAGTAAGAGGCAATGACAATAATCACTATCTCCAATTTAGCGAGCGTAGCTCAGTGGTAGAGCCCCACCTTGCCAAGGTGACTGTCGTGAGTTCGAATCTCATCGCTCGCTCCATTTTAAAAAAGCCCATCTTATTTAGGTGGGCTTTTTTATTAAATAGCTTATCTTTTAAATGCTTTTTATCAAAAAGCTCCGGTAGCTCAGCTGGACAGAGCGACAGATTCCTAATCTGTAGGTCGGAGGTTCGAACCCTCTTCGGAGCACCACTTTCTCCCTATTCTATTGATTAACTGTCCTTACCTGTCATCAACTGAGATGTCCCTAAAGCTTGTATTTAATACCACCTTAATACCACCCTACCTCGGATAGCTCACTGCTTTTTTTAAAGTACAGGGGGTCATCTAGGGGTACCCATCGGAGCCAACTTCCTCTGCGATATAGTATTTAGACCTTCACCAACATTTGAAAAATTTGACCTATGTGGTAAAAGAAAAATTATGAAAAAAATGGCATATGAATTAACTGGAAAAATTAAATTACTACAAGAGACGCAAACGTTCGGAAGTGGTTTTCAGAAACGTGAGATTGTAGTGACGGTAGAAGAGGGCAAGTATCCACAAGATATCTGTTTGGAGTTTGTTCAGGATAAAATTAATTTACTCGATAGTTTATCAGCTGGTCAGGAAGTTACGGTGACATTTGATATTCGGGGTCGTGAATACAACGGACGGTACTTTAATAATTTGCAAGGGTGGAAAATCAGCGCGGATGCGACCCAGGTGGCTTCAGATCAACCTCCTGTGAGCGATGCAGGCGTTCCGGCTGATTTTAAGGAACCAAATAAAAGTAGAGAAATGGTTTTAATTGAGGCAATAAATAAAAAGAAAAAAAATTCAAGTAATTTGAAAAAAAAGAAAAAAAAGAAAAAAAAGAAAAAATTACCTGAACCAAAAAACGACTACAGTAAAAATAGTGAAACTGCGTTTGATAGGGCAATAAAGTACAATGTTAATGATCGCGACGCTTGGAAAAGAATGTCGGGTAGAAATCGTTACGATAGATAGTAAACTTTAAACGATATTCTTCCGATCTAGATCTATCTTTATTTTTTTCTGTACTCCCAAGGTGGTACTGGATTGTGAGAAATCCACAGTCCTTTTGCTTCTTTCTTGGCATTTGATTCAGCTACAGCAAAGACTTGGTCTTTTGAGTATTGCTTGTAGTGCCAAGCATAACCTTCTTCGATTAGCTCTTTGTTAATCCAACGAGATCCAATTTTAATATCTGCA
>DOEU01000118.1 GCA_003532555.1 Verrucomicrobiota bacterium
GCGATGGTAGAGGCGCAACAGCAGACAGCGGTAGAGCGTGTTGCGGAATCGAAGACGAATACAGATGGCAAACCTGCTCGTCTTAAGCGAACGGCGAAACAGGTGGAACCGACGCAGCAAGAGGTGGATGCCTTTATTTCAAGCGAGGGCAAGCCGGTCGCTGAGCGAACCTATAAATTACCTTCTATGGATTTATTGGATGCAGCAGTTATTCAGGGGAAAGGGATGTCAGCGGATCAAGTGGCTGATACGGCTAGGATTTTACAGGAGGCCTTAGAGGAGTTTGGTGTGGAAGCCAAAGTAACGGGTGTGCAACAGGGGCCGGTGGTTACTTGTTATGAAATCTTGCCTTCGGCAGGGGTGCGTGTGGAGCGGATTAAAGCGCTTTCTGATAATATTGCTCTAAAAATGCATGCTGAGAGTATTCGTATTCAGGCTCCTATTCCGGGGAAAGGGGTCTGTGGTGTTGAGGTGCCGAATTTATCTCGGGCGGGAGTTTTTTTCCGAGACTTGGTCGGGAGCTCAGAGTTTCAGTCCGATACGCATGCATTGCCGCTTGTGTTGGGCAAAGACGTTAGTGGAGATAGTATGATTTTTGATTTGGCGAAAATGCCGCATATGTTGATTGCGGGAGCAACGGGTGCGGGCAAGTCCGTTTGTATGAATACGATTCTAACGGGGTTGCTTATGAAATATTCGCCGGACGATCTGCGTATGATATTGGTGGATCCGAAGACAGTTGAATTCCATACTTATAATAATTTACCGCACTTGGTTGTGCCTGTGATTACAGATGCGAAGAAGGTTGCACTCGGTTTACGTTGGGCGATTGACGAGATGGAGCGGCGATTCCGTTATTTTAGGCAGGCGGGTGTACGCGATTTACCGGGCTATAATCAACGACCGATTACCAAACAGGATGATTTGTTTGGAGGGGATGCGGTTGCAGAAGCAGAGGCAAAAAGGGAAGAGGTTATTCCAGATCGTCTGCCGTACATTGTCATTGTAATTGATGAGTTAGCAGATTTGATGGCGGTTGCTCAGGCGGAGATTGAAGCGGGTATTGCCCGTTTAGCTGCGAAGTCGCGGGCGGCAGGGATTCACATGATTTTAGCAACTCAACGTCCGGATGTGAAAGTAATCACAGGAACGATTAAGGCTAATTTCCCGGCACGGGTCGCTTTCAAGGTATCGCAGAAGGTAGATAGTCGTACCATTCTGGATCGAATGGGGGCCGATACATTGTTGGGTAAAGGGGATATGTTGGTGCTGCCTCCAGGTTCCGATAAATTAATCCGGTCGCAGGGCGCTTTTACGAGTGATGGTGAGATCGAAAGGGTGGCTACGTTCTGGAAGGAGCAGAGCAAGCCTGAGTTTATTGCAGAAATCAAGAACAAGATGGAGAAGCAAGCAAAGGAGTTGCCTGAAATGGATGATGGAGGGGATGATGAGATTCTCGAGCAAGCTTTGGAGGTGATCCGACAGACTAAACGGGCTTCGACGTCTTCTCTTCAGCGGCGATTACGAATTGGATATACCCGGGCGGCTCGTATTATTGATTTATTGGAGGAACGGGGAATTATTGGCCCTCCCGACGGAGCGGGACCTCGAACCATTTTAATTGACTTAGATGGAGAAATCCCTCAACACCCAGGAGAAGAAGATGGAACAGACACAACTTGATATCGGTACCATTGGACAACGTCTTAGTGCGGGAAGGCAGGAGAAGGGCGTGACTGTTTCGGAAGCCGCGGGAGCCACACGAATTCTGTCGAAATATATATCGGCGATGGAGGCAGATAATTTTTCGGTGTTATCGGCGCCGGTATATGTGAAAAGTTTCATTCGGTTGTATGCGAAGTATTTGGAAATTGAAGATGCTCCGTTGGTGGAAGATTATCAGCGTGAGTATGAAGCCGCATCAGCTCCGCAATTGACTGATGATGTGCGTAAGAGTTTAGCAAAGGCAGATTTGCCAGCCGTGAAAGAATCGAAAGCGACTAGTCAAGCGTTGTTAGGGAGCGTCCGTGAGATAGCCACCCTAACATCGAAAGTGCGTTTTTCTGATAGACAGAAAATAATCGGATTATTTGGGTTACTAGCTTTAATTTTGTTTGTCGTGGTGTTGCGTCAGTGTGTGCCAGATGATTCGCTGATAGAGGGTTCAGAAGGAATCAGTGCGGTGGAGTTGCCGATGATTGATCAACCTTTTCCTGATCTATATCTAAATGAAAATAGTTCGTTGGATTGGGAGCGATAATGGCGCCGCGAATTAATTGGGCAAATCAATTAACCATAGCGCGCTTTTGGATGGCAGGCGTAATGATGATTTGTTTGTCGCTGAACACGAGTTCGGCGGCGTTGGGAGCATTTATTCTATTCGTGATTGCATCAGTTACGGATGCGCTAGATGGATGGCTTGCCCGCCGCGTATATGGATGTTCTACCTTCGGCAAGCTGATGGATCCTCTGGCCGATAAGGTGTTAACGGCAGCAGCTTTTGTGGCGCTGGTTGAGAAGGGGAGTTTGGCGGCGTGGATGGTGACGTTGATTTTGATGCGAGAGCTGATGATAACGGGGATACGCTTTGTCCTTTCTGAAGCTAATATTGTATTAGCTGCTGATAAGTGGGGTAAATGGAAAACGGCGGTGCAAATGATTGTGATTATACTCTTGTTGGGTGGATTGGTGTGGCCTGAGCTCGGGTTTCCAGCACCGCAGTCTTCTCTCGCTAGCGTATTGGGATATATCACTGTTTTCTTCACGCTGTTGAGTGGTATAACCTATTTTTATCGCTATCGTGATCATTTATCGATTGATGCGGATTCATGAGAGATCAACGAGAACAGTGGAGTGTTAGTAAGTGTGCTGTTAGATGCAGCCAATGCGATAAACCTTTTGAGGATCGAGAGACTGTAACTTCAATATTAACGTTTGTTGATGGTAATTTTGAACGCATTGATTACGGAAGTTGTACTAAAGACCTTAACAATATTTTGGAGAGTAATGCACCTCATGCAGTAAGTATCTGGAAAACAACTTTTTATACTCCATCGGTTGAGGAAAAATCCATTCCTAAAGAAAATGTGGAGAGTTTATTGCGTGAGCGGATGAGAGCTGAGCGGCCAGAAGATCGTGATATTATCTTTATTTTAGCTGTTATGCTGGAGCGTAAACGGCTCTTAATCGAGCGAGGGGTTCAGCTCTTGGCGGATGGATTCAAGATTCGTGTATATGAGCATCGCAAAACACAAGAAAGTTTTACGGTAACGGATCCGGGCTTACGATTAGATGAATTAGAGCAGGTTCAAGATGAAGTGACTATTTTATTGGGTGGGCAACTTCGATCGAGACCAGCCACTGAGACGGATGTGTCAGGCGGTTGACCCAGTGGTATATCCGCTAATATCTAGCGTAATGTAGCGATAGCCCGTCGCTTTTATTTTTTGGAGGAGGCTCTCTCTTTCGTTTAAAAGTTTTTGAAAATCTGAAACATTGATTTCAATGCGACAGATTTCCTCATGGTGTCTAACCCGATATTGGTGATAGCCATGTTGACGCAATATTTCTTCGGCGGCTTCGACTTGTGATAGTTTCTTTAGATTAATGGGTGTGCCTGTCGGGAATCTTGATCCAAGGCAGGCAAAAGAGGCTTTTTCGGCGGTGGGTAAACCGCGCAATGCACTGAGTTGGCGAATTTCAGATTTATGCAGCAGGACTTGTTGAAGAGGTGCAACCGCGTTGTGGTTGCTAGCGGCTTGAGTGCCTGGGCGATGATCGGTGCGGTCGTCTTCAATGGCCCCGTAGGCAAGTCGGGTGCTGGGATGGGCTTCGAGAAAATATTTCATATGTTTGAATAGTGCATCTTTACAATGAAAGCATCGATCTCCTTCGTTGGCTAAGTACGCTGGATTTTCGTATTCTTTAGGGTAAATAATTTCTAGATTCCAGTTCCGGTTTTGAGCTAATTCAATAGCTTCCTTAAGCTCGGAGCGAGGTAGCGAGGGGGTGTCAGCAATAAGAATGATTGCATGTTCACCCAGTGCTTCTTTGGCACAGTCCGCTAGATAAGTGGAATCAACCCCGCCGGAGTAGGCGACGGCTAAGGTTTCGTACTCTTTCAGCAGACGTAAGAGTGCCTGCTCTTTTTTGTATGGAGTGTGCATATTGGATTACTTTTTTTTGGTCGGATTCATCGAGGTGCTTAAGCGCTTTTAGCCATCGCCGATTTTGGCGACGGCTGCTAATTAGCCAGCCTGCAGTAAACCAGATTAAACCAATTAGGGTGAAAATTAGATCATAAGGGAGGGGGGCTAAGAAACCGGTCAAATGACACATCATTTCGCCTATCATATTGTAATCCCTTTGTTTGGGCTTTTTAAAAAACGAATTACAGCGAGAGTTCTTCGATGGTGGCTTGATCGCGCAAGGTTTCGATGTAGGAACTGATCACTTGTTGCTTACTCTGGTTTGTTAAGAATTCTATGATCTGATTTTTTGCTGTTTGGAAAGCAATGGTGCCTTCTTCGGTGCGTTCGCTGACTTGAATAATATGGTATCCAAATTGGGTTTCAACAATGTCACCGACTTCACCTACTTCTTGTGTGAATGCGGCGATTTCGAACTCAGGAACCATTTGGCCTTTGCCAAAGGTGCCTAAGGAGCCACCATTGGCGGAGCTAGGGCAGCTAGAGTGAGCAGCAGCAGCTTCTGCAAAGCTAGCTTCTCCCGCAATTATACTTGCTCGGATTTCTTCCAGTGTTGCTTTAGGGTCTTCGCTTGAGTCTTCCGATACAGCAATAAGAATATGACCTGCGGTCACTTGTTCCGGTGTTTGGAAGTTCGTTGGGTTTTCATCGTAGAATGTTTTGGCATCAACTTCATTAGCATCGGTTACCCCGATTACTTGTTGCTCGAATAGCGTCTGGGATGCCAGTTGGTTGCGAATATCAGATTTTAGTTCAGTGAGCGTGTTTTCTTGAACGGCTAGAAGTTCTTCGAGTGTTTTTCCTTCAGGAAGACTTCCGCGGATGGCTGTTAATTCAGCTTCAATATCGGCTTCACTGACTTGGATATCAGACATTTTAACGGCGCTTTCGATGAGTTTTGCGTTGATCAAATCGTTTTTAACACGTGTATACATTTGTTGTTGTAGTTGAGGAAGTTGTTGAGGGGGAACTTGCTCGCCAATGCGTTGCATGGTGAGATTGACGAGTTCGATAATTTCTCCTCGCTTGATCTCCATATTATTCACACGAACGACTATTGCTTCAGGATCGTTCGTTAGGGGGTTTGGCTGCATGGGTGCCGAAAATAGGTCTTCGGTTTTCGATAGATCAATACCGTTGCTATTATCTTGAGCCATTGCAGTGAAAAGGAGACTCGCTGTGAGGACGAATAAAAGTGTGTATGTGTGACGCATAATTTTTTTCCTTTAGTTAACTGATTGTTCATTTTTTAACTATAAATTAAATAACCAGACTTGCTGATTACGATGAATATGTCAATCCTCAGACGATGATGAGTAAAAAACGTTCAAGTGTGGATGAAGATATTTTAGCGCGATTTGCTTGCACGGGATGCGGTGTCTGTTGTCGATGGCCGGGGCATGTTCTTTTAACGGATACTGATATCCGAGAATTGGCATATCATCTGGCGCTGGGTGAGGCTGATTTTATTGAGCAATACACTCGTTTGGCGTCGAATCGAGCGCAACTTTCGTTGAAAGATAAGGCGGATGGAAGTTGTATATTATTGGATGGAAATACGTGTGGGGTATATGAAGCACGTCCGTTGCAGTGTCGATCTTTTCCGGCTGCTTGGCAGGTGAGACAAGGTTGTCCTGAATTGGATCGCCTACACGATGAAAAGAAAAGGGTTGAATGAAATCACTTGGGTGAATAGCTTATGCGCTTACATAGGAGATGTTATGAATACGCGAATGGAAGTAGAAGATATCTTAAAATTATTGCCACATCGATACCCTTTTATGCTTGTGGATCGAATCATTGAGCATATGCCGGAGGAGAATCGGATTGTGGGGCTGAAGAATTTAACATTCAACGAGACCTTTTTTCAGGGGCATTTTCCAGGCAATCCTGTGATGCCTGGGGTGTTGCAGTTGGAGGCGATGGCTCAGGTGGCGGGCGTCATGCTGAATCTAAGGGCGGGCAATGAGGGCAAGATTGCCTATTTTATGTCGATCAATAACGCGAAGTTTAGGCGGATGGTCAAGCCGGGGGATCAGTTGAGGATTGAGATCGAAGGGGTTCGTCTTCGTTCTCGCATGGCTGTTGTGAAAGGGTGCGCTTATGTTGGTGAGGAGCTAGCAAGTGAAGCGGAACTTTCATTCGGTTACGGAGCAGATTAAATGGCGAAGATACATCCAACTGCAATTGTAGACTCGGGAGCCCAGTTGGCTGATGATGTGATTATCGGTCCATATTGTACGGTTAGTGAAGAAGCTGTTATCGGACAGGGAACGGAATTAATTTCGCATGTGGTAATCGCGGGGAATACCACCTTGGGAGCGGGGAATCGGGTCTCCCCGTTTGCAGTTCTAGGTGGGCGAACGCAGGATTTAAAGTTCAAAGGTGGCTCGCCGGGTGTGAAGATTGGGAATAATAATACGATTCGTGAATATGTAACCGTTAATGCTGCTACACAAGATGGTGATTATACGATGGTAGGAGATGAGTGCTTGTTAATGGCGTATAGTCATATTGCGCATTGTTGCAATGTGGGCAACCAAGTGATTATCGCCAACGGAGTGCAGATTGCTGGGCATGTGACGATAGAAGATCAAGCAACGATTGAGGGAATGGTTGGAATTGTTCAGTTTTTGCGCGTAGGTCGGATGGCTTTTATTGGCGGGTTCTCGAAGGTAACTAAGGATGTACCGCCGTTTATGATAGCCAATGGAGATCCTATAGAGGTACGCGGCTTTAATCGAATTGGTATGGAGCGCCGAGGGTGTTCGGAAGAAGGGTGGAAGTCTATCAAGGAGGCATACCGGATTCTATATCGTGGTAAAGAGCCATTGCAGGAGGCATTGGAACGTTTGGATAAAGAGCTA
>DOEU01000002.1 GCA_003532555.1 Verrucomicrobiota bacterium
ACCGTCTCCTTGCCCAAATAATGATCGATCCGATACACCTGCGATTCATCCAAATACCGCAACAACTCCGCATTTAATCTTTTTGCAGACGTCACATCACGACCAAACGGTTTTTCTACCACCACCCTCGTCCACGGTTGAGTATACGGAGCCGAAATCAATGCAGCCTCCTTCAAAAAACGCACCGCTGTTTCAAATAAATCCGGAATAATCGAAAGGTAATACATCCGATTTTCTGGATAGCGAGAAGAGTCATTCAACTGCATTCGCAATGCTTGATAGGCCTCAGGGTCCGAGATATCTCCTTTAAAATAATCAATATGCTTAACAAAGGCCTCTACCAACCCTTCATCAACATCTAGGCGAGAAAATTTAAGTAGCGCATCTGCCATCATCCTCCGAAATAAGGGCGTGTCATACTCCCGTCGCGCAAATCCAATAATCGAAAACTGCTCCGGTAATAAGTTTTGCTGATATGCCGCATACAGCGCAGGTATTAATTTACGATGTGTCAAATCTCCCGACGCACCAAAAATAACAATAGTTACCGGTTCGCAAATTTGTTGCTCGACCAGTTGATTCATAACACTCTCCCTTAGATGTCTTTAAATCTAAGCTTATCAGGATTCTTTTTCAACGCTTGCGAGCACTCACTTTTCACGATACCTTTAGCGCGTTTATGAATATACTCTTCCGACATCTTTTTAATCATATGCTGCAGCCTCTATTTTTTCTTCTGCTCGTATTCAGCCTGCTATTCATCATCGCCGATTTAATGGATATTGGAGAAGATTTTTATCGCTATGGCACATCAGCCAAAACCATTATCACCTACTATAGCTGGCAATTACCCAGCATGATCGTCATCATCATACCCCTCTGCCTTCTCTTAGCCACGCTCTATAGCCTAAGCCAATTGACCCGTCATAGTGAAATCACCGCTATGCGAGCTAGTGGCGTTGGCATTCATTCTCTGATGCAACCCTATCTCTGGATTGCCTTCAGCTGCCTTCTTACCACCTCTCTGATAAACGAATGGGTTAGCCCTCTTTACAGCTATCGTGCGCATGAACTCCTACAGCAAGAGCGCGATACCGATCTCAGACCCCAACTCGAAAACATTCCTTACCGCAACCCAACCGTTGGCCATACGTGGTTTATTGAAAAAATGGATACACGTGGCTACACCCTCCAAGGCATTACCTTACGCCAACAACGACCTGACGGAACCGATCAAAAGAAAATCACTGCCAAGAAAGCCTACTGGCTAGATCAGCGCTGGTGGTTTGAAGAGGGCACACTTCAAGCCTTCAATGAAAGAAATAATTTACTCGGACCCGCTGAATCTTTTCAAATTCTAGAAATGCGATCTCTTCCCGAAATTCCCGAAGATTTTTTAGGTGAATCAAAAGACACCACCCATCTCTCAGCTGTCGAACTCAACACCTATATTCAAACTCATCAATTTTTATCTTCCGATACGCTCGCGGGATATAACGTCGACCTCCATCACAAGCTAGCAACCCCATTTAGTTGCCTCCTTGCCGTCCTGCTTGGCATCCCCGTAGGCGCTCACACCGGTCGTCGAGGGGCATTAGCTGGCACGTTACTGGCCATCACTCTTTTCTTTGGCTATTACGGAACTCAATTCCTCACCGAATATCTAGCCCGCACACAATGGATTTCACCCGGAATCGGTTGCTGGAGTCCCATTCTGCTTTTTATACTTATCGGAGGCCTATTGATTCGGCGAATGCGCTAACGCGTTGCCCTTGAAACCAAGGTGCGATACGCCCGAACCCCATTCACAATCCCTTGGGCAACCCGTGATCGATAAGCCTCCGTTCTTAATAAACGCTCTTCTTCCGGATTCGTCAAAAATCCACACTCAACCAAAGCCGCTGGACAAGGTGCTTTTTTGATCACCGCAAAGCGCGCACGCCTTACGCCTCGATCGCTGCGGCCACTCATCTTCAATAAATTACTCTGAACCGCATATCCCAACATCGCATTCGCTGCATCATATCGATTATTTAACACCGGCGACTGATCGCCACCCTTCCCATAATGATTGCTGGAATCAAATCCTGTCGCCGTTGTGATAAAGGTCTCCACTCCATGCGCAGCAGAGGAAACCGCCCCATCCGCATGAATACTCAAAAAAAGATCCGCCTTCACCTTCCGCGCCAAATCTGCCCGATCGTCCAAAGAAGGATATTGATCTCCACTCCGCGTCATGACCACCTTGAAACCATGCGTTTCAAGCAGCTTCTTCATTCGATACGAGATATCCAATACAACCTGCTTCTCAAATACCTTCTTTGATCCTACAGCACCACTATCTTTTCCACCATGCCCTGGATCAATCACCACCACGATAGGTGTGCGCTTAGGTGCATGCGTGTATGAACGTAGAATCGGATCAATTCCATACTGGAAATCTGCTTTACGAATCGACCAAGTCCGCCCCGAACGCCTGCAAGGTTCATGCAACCAAAACATTACCCCATTAATCCAAACTCGCCGTCCATTTTTCTCGATTTCCAATGTATTATACCGATTCTTCAATACAATTTTATCTAAACCCGTCTGCATCTGCATCGAATAGAGGCGAGTAATTGCCGAAAGTTCTACGGTCGAAACCAAACCTGCAAAAACAGAACGAAAAGGCACCCATACGCCAGCAAGAGCCGCAACTGTAAACGTCGAACGAGAAACTTTAGACATAGCTAGAGAGTAAATCATTCTTCTTAAGAAGCAATCCACAAAGTATGCCGATCATCGTTTAGCGATATATCGCGCAATATCATCAATCCGAATGCTACCGACTAAATGCCCCCGTCCATCCACCACCGCCGCTACATGGCGGGGATTATTTCGTAACCGATAAAAAGCCGATTTAATATTTCGCCCCACCTCAATTGAAAGCGCATCCTGCGCCAACGGCCGCAAAGGAGCCTCGTCTGAAAGCTGCCGAGCGATTACCTCATGCAATCCAATAATTCCAACCACTTGTTGCTGTTTCATCAAAAAAAGTTCCGACCCCGATCGCCGCCCCACCGCTTTTTTTAAATCCCCCACAGTGGCCTCTTCTGGTAAGGTTAAACTTTTCTTAACCGGACGCATGAGCAACTTTATCGGCATTTGATGCATCGCAATCACATGATCCATCATTCGCGACTGATACGAAGTAATCACACCCCGCTGCCGACCCTCCGCCAACTGCTCCATCAACATTACCTTGGAATACCCACCCCAATCCGAATGCCTCATCTGTTCATCCCGCAGAAAAAGACGAAATAATCGTTCGAGGGGCCACGCCAGCGGGAAAATCATCCATGAAACCAATTGCATCGGCACCGATAACCCTCGCATCAACCGGTCTGCATTCGTCCGAAATACATTTTTTGGTCCCATCTCCGCCAATAAAAAGAGCGGAATCATCAACGTAACGGTTGCCGCCGTTTCCGCATTCCAAGGAAGAACCCCCCCACACAGATAATCTGATTGCATTCCCCGATTTAAATAGAGTTGAGTGGTCTGTTGAGAAACTAAATAGATCGCCAAATTATTACCTATCAACATCGTAAAAATAAACCGATGCGGATACGCTAATAACGCTTCTAACCGCAACGCCGAAGGCTCTTTTTCCCGAACATCATGCCGCAAACGGATTCGATTCAAAGAGTAGCTTCCCGTCTCAACACCCGAGAAAAATGCCGATAGAACAAAGCCAACTAAAAGTAAAAAAAGGATACTCATTTCGATTCATCCTCCTTCACATCTAATTCCAATAAAACCGACTCAATGCGATTTGAACGAACCTGCTCAACGGTAAAGCAAAGGTTGCCCAACCGCGCCCGATCGCCCACATGTGGGATCCGTTTCAACAATGAAATAACCAATCCACTTACCGTATCTAACGCCAACTCATCCACCGCCTGTACTGGAATAAACCCAATAAATAGATCACGCCACTCTCGAACACTCAAACGGCCTTCTAGCCGATACACCGACTCCCCTAAAGCCTCCACCGCCGGCATCTCCTGCGCATCAAACTCGCCAACTAGCTCCTGCAATAAATCCTCAACCGTCAGAGTTCCAGCCAATCCCCCATACTCATCCACCACCGCCGCCATACGAACCGACTGATCCATAAACTGCTCAAGCATTCGATCCGCTCGCATCGTTTCCGGCACAAAAATTAACGGCTCAACCAGCTCAATCAACGCCCGCTCTTCTCTTTTTTCTGCAAACAGAACACTCGCCTCCACGTAGCCC
>DOEU01000073.1 GCA_003532555.1 Verrucomicrobiota bacterium
CCGACTCGATTCCAAGGAAGGCGTCGCCGACCCAAGTACCACACAACAACCTTCCAAGCGACCCCGCATCACCGCCGCATCTCGAGCATGATACCGAGGCGACTCCTCCTGCTTATAGGTTGGCTCATGCTCTTCATCGACCACAATCAACCCCAATAACTCAATCGGTGCAAACAGGGCCGAACGAGCCCCCACCACAATCCGAGCCTCTCCATCTCGAATCCGATGCCACTCATCATGTCGCTCACCATCTGATAGGCCGGAATGCAACACCGCCACTCCCGCTCCAAATCTTGCTCGAAAACGCTCTACGGTTTGCGGGGTTAAGGAAATCTCGGGTACCAATACAATCGCACCCTCCCCTCGATCCAATGTCGATTGGATGGCTTGGAGATATACTTCCGTCTTCCCACTTCCCGTAACCCCCTGTAATAAGACTGTTTCACGAGGGGTAGCTTCTAATGCCTGATGGATTATATTGAGTGCCCTTTGCTGCCCCTTCATTAAATTAAACGGCTGGGTTCGGATCACCTCCATACCTACCATCGGATCACGTAATTGAGCCACGGGTTTAATCGCCACAATCTCTTGTTTATCTAACGTCCGAATCGGTGACTCTGAACATCCCAACTCGGCCTTTAAATCTCTTAGCAACATCGGTCCCTGCCCCCGAAGTAACGCCAGCACTTTTTTCTGAAGCGCCGATGAACCGACCCCATCTGAATTTAGCAAACTTACTTCCAGCTGTTTCTTATGCTGAGCACCACGCCGCCGAACCGCACTCGGTAGCACCGTTCGCACCGCATTCTCGATCGGCGCACAATAATACTCAGCAATCCAATACGCTAGCTTCATCACCCGATCAGGAATTAGCGGACGCTCTCCCACAACCCCCGCAATTTCTTTTAGGCGAGCTTCATGCGCCGATCGATCCGCGAGCCCTACAACAAATCCCCGTAAATCACGCCCATGAAAAGGAACCTGTACTTGAGATCCCACCCCAATGGTAGATTGCAAGGAAGTTGGAATGAGATAATCAAACTCCTTATCCAACGAAATCTCCACCACTACTTTTGCAATCCGTCCCATAACGTAACAGTAACGAGGCACTCTATGAAAGACAGTAAAAAAAGAGACCTCTTGAAAACGAGGAGCAGGTGCGTACTATGAACGCATGAATTTCATACTCCCAGTTAATCCCAATCAACCGGATGCGGACGCGATCGCAAAGGCCGCGAATTGCTTAGTCTCGGGTGGATTGGTGATTCTTCCCACTGAAACGGTCTACGGTATTGCCTGCGATCCCAAACAACCCGAAGCTTTAAAACGCCTTCAAGCGGCAAAAGGACGCGACGCCAACAAACCGATTGCTCGGCTCGTCGCCTCCCATGCGCAAGTCGAATCCTTAGCCCTTCATTGGAACAAAGGTATCGAAGCCCTCTGTCAAACCTACTGGCCTGGACCGCTAACCCTGGTAATTGAAACCGAAATGGGCTGGACCGGGTTCCGTGTGCCCAACCACTCCATTCCCATAGCCGTAGCAAAAGCCTTCGGATCTTCTATTGCCCTCACCAGTGCAAATCTCAGCGGAGAAAGCGATCCACGCACCGCCGATGAAACAAATCACCTATCGGCCGATCTCACTTTAGACAGCGGTCCAACCCCCAACCAAGCGATCCCCAGCACCGTTATAAAGATCCATAGTGACCACCTCGAAAGTCTTCGCGAAGGAGCCCTCACTTTTTCAACGCTCGTGACCGTCTTTAACAACGGGCTGACTTCATGAAACATATTCTATTTATATGCACAGGCAATACATGCCGCAGTCCTATGGCAGAAGCCCTTTTCCGACTCCGCGCAGGAAATAAAAATCCATGGAAAGTAAAATCAGCTGGACTCAGCGCCCATACCGGAACGCCTGCCTCACTCGAAGCACGTATTGTTGCCAGTGAACTCGGAGCAGATCTTTCACGTCATAGCAGCCAACTTCTAACCACTGAAATGGTCGAGCAAGCTGACCTCATTCTCGTCATGACCGAATCCCACCGCGAACACTTCCGCAACACTTTTCGCGAGGTTGCTCACCGAGTTTACTTGATTAACGAACTCGGAAACTCAAAAGTTCATGATATATGCGACCCATTTGGTGGTTCGTTAGAAATTTATAAGCAGACGCGAGATGAGATTGAACGAGCCATTTTTGAGCTCATACTTTTCTTACGCTTAGGTGAAACCTGAAAAAAAGAAGGAATAAAATGAAGATTGCGATTGGATCAGATCATGGGGGATTTAATCTGAAACACCTTTTGGTGGAACTACTTGAAGAACGCGGAATAACGATCGAAGATCATGGCTGTTTTGGAACTGAATCAGCCGACTATCCCGATCACGCTGCCGCCGTGTCAGCAGACGTCTCTCAAGGACGAGCAGATCAAGGTATCATTGTCTGCAAGACTGGTATTGGTATGAGCATCACGGCCAATAAATTTCCAGGCGTACGCGCAGCTCTTTGCTTCAACACTGAAACCACGCGCCTCTCCCGAAAACACAACAATGCCAATGTCCTCTGTCTCGGCAGCCTGCATACCGATGAATCAAAAACAGCTGATATCCTCACCGTATGGCTCGAAACTGAATTTGCCGGGGATCGCCATAAACGACGCATAGACAAAATTGACTCACATTCAAGCGAAGTCGACGGAACTCTCACCATTCGACAAAGTGATCCCGTTATTTACAAACTTCTTCAACAAGAGGATCAGCGACAAAAAGAAAATATCGAACTTATCGCCTCAGAAAATATCACCAGCAAAGCTGTACGCGAAGTGCAAGGCTCTCGCATGACCAATAAATATGCAGAAGGCTACCCTGG
>DOEU01000123.1:0-741 GCA_003532555.1 Verrucomicrobiota bacterium
ACGACGAAGATTGGTGAAGATCAGATCTTCTATTGTAATCAACGTGGTCTCGATACTGAGGAAGCAGTGAGCTTAATTGTGAATGGATTTTGTAAAGAAGTGTTTCGTGAATTACCAATGGAGTTTGCGGTAGAAGCGCAGAAGTTGCTGGGCATTAGTCTAGAAGGTTCTGTGGGTTAATTTTATTTTTTGGAGAGAGACGATGGCATTATTAGATATCAAAGAGCTTCAGGCGCAGGTAGAAGATAAACTGATTTTAAAAGGCATTAACCTGTCGATCGAGCCGGGTGAGGTACATGCGATTATGGGTCCTAATGGATCGGGGAAGAGCACGCTTTCGAACGTGTTAGCAGGTAATGAGTCGTATAAGAAAACTAGTGGCGACGTGTTATTTGATGGGGTGGATTTGTGCGAGATGGATGCGCACGATCGGGCGCGAGCGGGTCTGTTTTTGGCCTTTCAGTATCCGGTTGAGATTGCGGGTATAAGTAATATGTATTTTTTGAAGGCGGCGGTTAATGCTATTCGGGAGCATCGAGGCGAGAAGCAGTTGGATGCGATGGAGTTTTTAGATGTTATCGAAGATAAGAAAAAACTGGTTAAGATCCGGGAAGATCTCTTAGAGCGCGCGGTAAATTCGGGCTTTTCAGGGGGAGAGAAGAAGCGGAATGAGATTTTTCAGATGGCGATGCTTGAACCTAAAATGGCAATTTTAGATGAGACGGATTCGGGGCTCGATAT
>DOEU01000123.1:1151-16103 GCA_003532555.1 Verrucomicrobiota bacterium
TTATTGGAATACATTGTGCCAGATTTTGTACATGTTTTGGTGAACGGTCGAATCGTTAAATCGGGTGGCAAGGAGCTTGCGCTTGAACTGGAAGAGAATGGATATGAGGCGTTTGAAGGAGCGACTGTTTAATGGATATCAATACGCGACGTGAGGAGGCGGCGGCTGCCTTTGCGGCAAAGGGGCTGCCAACGGTAAAAGAAGAGGCATGGCGTTTTACAAACGTTTCGCGGCTCAATGATGAGACGTTTGATGCGTCTTGGCAGGCGGCCTCAATTTCGTTTGATCCATTTAGTGATTTGGTGGTTGTTTTCGAAAATGGAAAATGGTCGAAGGAGGCTTCGTCTTTAGATGGACTGCCCGCAGGGTTGCGAGTGCGTTCGATTATGGATAGTGCGGACGTTCGATTGGGTACTCTGGCAGATAGCGATTCGGGCTTTGTGCTTTCGAATACAGCCCAGTTTAGTGATGGCGTTTTAATTGAAGTTGATGCGGGTGTCGTATTAGAACAGCCGATTCATGTGGTGCATTTAGCGGATTCGGAGGGTGGTTCGTTCGCGTATCGCCATCTGATTGCAGCGGCAGCGGATGCGAGCGTGACGGTGGTTGAGGAGTATATCGGTTCGGCTGGTGTGCGTTATTTAACGAATGTCGTCACGGAAGCGTTTGTGGCTGATAGAGCGAAGGTGGATCACTATAAGATTCAGCGCGAGAGTAGGGCAGCCTATCATTTTCAGACGTTGGAGTCGGAACTGGGTCGGGATGCTTTGTTCAGTAATCATGCGGTTACAGTGGGTGGTCGCTTGGGCCGAAATGATATTCGGGGTCGCTTGTTAGGTCAAGAGAGTGAGGCGATTTGCAACGGGCTCTATCTCTTACAAGAGGATCAGCTTTTTGATACACATCTGTTTATGGATCATGCGGTGCCGAAGTGTCAGAGCCATGAACTCTATAAAGGAATTCTTTCTGATCAAGCGCGAGCGGTCTTTTGCGGTCGCATTTTGGTGCAACAAGATGCGCAGGAGACGGATGCGATTCAGTCCAATGGTAATTTGCTGTTAAGCCGAGCGGCAAAAGTGAATACGATGCCGCAGTTGGAAATTTATGCGGATGATGTGAAGTGTACGCACGGAGCAACGATTGGTGAGCTAGATGAACAAGCGTTGTTTTATTTACAAACACGAGGGGTTGATCCCAAACGGGCACATGCGATTTTGACGTTTGCATTCGCGAATGAGGTATTGGATGAGGTGGCTTGTTCGGTTGTAAAACCGCGTATAGAAGCAATGGTACAGGCATGGCTTGCGGGAGTAGATGAATGAGTGATTCGCAGGGCACCTATGATGTGGAGGCGGTACGAAGCCGATTTCCCATTTTTTCTCGGGAGGTGCATGGGAAGCCCCTTTGTTATTTAGATAGCGGAGCTTCGGCTCAACAGCCGGATGTGGTGATCGATACGGTCAGCCAATTGCATAGTGATCAATATTCTAATGTGCATCGAGGGGTGCATACGTTGAGTATGGAATCGACGCAGTTGTATGATGGAGCGCGTGAGAAGGTGCGGGCTTATTTGAATGCGAATTCTTTGAAAGAGATCATCTTTACGCGGGGCGCAACGGAATCGGTTAATTTAGTGGCACAATCCTATGCGCGTCCAAAATTGCAGGCAGGCGATGAGATTTTGATCACACACATGGAGCATCATTCCAATATTGTTCCTTGGCAGTTGGTGTGCGAACAGACGGGAGCAGTTTTGAAAGTGGTTCCGATTAATGATCGGGGCGAGCTGGAGATGGATGCGTTTTATGAGCTGTTGAGTGAACGGACGAAGCTGGTGGGCTTGGTTCATATTTCTAATGCTTTGGGTACGGTTAATCCGATCGAGGAAGTGATTGAGTCGGCTCATGCAAAAGGGATACCGGTATTGGTAGATGGAGCGCAAGGGGCGCCTCATGCACCGGTCGATGTACAGGCGTTGGATGTGGATTTTTATGTTTTCTCTGGGCATAAGTTATATGGACCGACGGGAATTGGGGTGCTGTATGGTAAGGAGTCTTTACTTGAGGCAATGCCTCCATATCAAGGCGGCGGCGATATGATTTTATCGGTGCGCTTTGAGGGAACAGAATACAACACGCTGCCTTATCGGTTTGAGGCAGGCACGCCGAATATTTCTGGGGCTGTCGGATTGGGACGCGCAATTGATTTTGTGAATGAGATTGGGATTGAGGCGATTGCGGTGCATGAAGATGCTTTGGTGGCATATGCTACAGAGCAGTTGTCAGCGATTGAGGAAGTGACGATCATTGGAACCGCGGAACATCGAGCGGGATTGGTTTCGTTTGTGATTGAAGGGGTGCATCCCCATGATATTGGAACGATGCTAGATAGTTATGGTATTGCAATTCGGGCAGGACATCATTGTGCTCAGCCGGTGATGGAACGGTTTGGAATTGCGGCTACAGCTCGGGCCTCATTTGGGATGTATTCGACGCGTGAAGAGGTAGACCGACTCGTGGATGCAGTAAAAAAAGTGATTGGGATGTTTGCGTAATGGATGGAATGCGAGAGCTGTATCAACAAGTGATTTTAGATCACAACAAAAATCCACGTAACTATGGAGCTATGGAAAATCCTGATTCGTTTGCGCATGGAAACAACCCGTTGTGTGGCGATACGATTGATGTTTTTTTACGAATCGGGAATGGCATAGTAGAGGCTGTTCAATTTGAGGGCGCGGGATGTGCGATTTGCACTTCGTCGGCATCGATGATGACGGAAGCGCTTACTGGAAAAAGCGAAGCCGAGGCAGAAGCTTTATTTAAAAGTTTTCATCATGCTTTAACAGATGTTGCGGAGCCCGATGATGTTCCTCTGGGTAAGTTAGCGGTGTTGCTGGGTGTGAAGGATTATCCGGTTCGGGTCAAGTGCGCAACACTTGCATGGCATACGTTTGAGGCGGCTTTGAAGCGGGTGAAAAACGATGTTTCAACGGAGTAGGAGAGGTATATGTTTGGACAACCTAAAAAAGAACGATTTAATCTACAGGAACGGAATGAAACTATTTTTTTAGATGTCGTTAAAAATCTACGGATGGTATTTGATCCGGAAATTCCGGTAAATATTTATGATTTAGGCCTAATCTATAATTTGGATATCGATGAAGATCATACGGTATATGTTCGGATGACGTTGACGGCGCCAAATTGTCCTGAAGCGGAGACGATTCCAGGACGAATTCAACAAGCGGTTCAGGATGCAGAGGGCGTTGAGGATGTGGATATTGAGTTAGTGTTTGATCCTCCTTGGACAAGGGAGCGGATGTCGACGGCGGCGCTTTTGGCATTAGGTTTGATTTAAGGAGCATATTCATGGTTACTGAAGAGCAGGTTCTTACTGAGCTCAGTAAGATAATTGATCCAGATTTTCAGCGGGATATTGTTTCTTTGGGGTTTGTTCAAGATATGGTGATTGAAGCGAATACTATCGCTTTCACGATTGAACTAACGACGCCAGCGTGTCCATTGAGCCCAGTTTTTCAGAAGCAGGCGATTGATTTGGTAGGCGATCTTCCGGATGTGGAGCACGTTAATGTAACGATGACGGCACGGAAAAATGAAGATCGGCGAATGAACACGGAAGAGAGTGGGCTGAAAGAGGTTAAATATATCCTTGCGGTAAGCTCATGCAAAGGTGGAGTTGGTAAATCAACGGTCTCGGCGATGCTTGCTCGGACGTTGGCAGGACGCGGTTCGAAAGTTGGCTTGCTTGATGCAGATGTCTATGGACCTTCGATTCCAACCTTATTTAATGTGCATAAACCCGGTATTCGGGCAACGGATGATAACCGGTTTTACCCCAATGAGGTGGATGGATTGAAACTAATGTCGTTTGGTTTCCTTATGGGCGATGGACCAGCGGTAATTCGTGGGCCAATGGTTGCCCAATATATGCAGCAATTGTTGCATGGCGTTTTATGGGGTAAACTAGATTATTTGATAATCGATATGCCTCCAGGTACGGGGGATGTTCAGTTGACGATTTCACAATCGGTTCAGATCGATGCCTCCGTGATTGTGACGACGCCACATCAGCTTTCGCTTACGGATGTGCGTAAAGGCATTATGATGTTTGATAAAGTGAATGTACCGGTGTTGGGTGTGATTGAAAATATGTCCTATTTTAAACCGGATTGCTGCGATAAGAAATATTCGATTTTCGGTGAAGCCGGCGCGAAAACGTTGGAAGAGCGGTTCGGATTACCGACCTTGGCTGAATTGCCCATTACTAGTCAGTTAAGCGGGAATTATGATGTAGTGGCTCAACAGACGTTGGCAAATGAAACGGTAGATGTTGTGATTCGGGCTCTCGGAAAAAAGGTGATGGAGCAACCGTCGCGCCCCGAAATTGAATTTAACGATAAGACGATTACGTTGACCTGGGAAGAGGGTGAGTCCGTTACGGTATCGAATGCCGTGTTACGTCGGGCATGCAATTGTGCATTGTGTGTGGATGAGATGACGCGTGCACCACTCCTCGATCCGGCATCGATTCCGATAGATATCCGTGCAGAGAAGATCAGCATGATTGGTAATTATGCAATTCTTGTTGATTGGTCAGATGGACATAATACCGGTTTCTTCCCTTTTAATATGATTCGCGATGTTGCCGGAGTGAAACATAAACAGGGTAATTTTCAAGGTTGTGAAATTTAAGTTGATCGGTACGGTGTTTCTTGTATGAATTGGATCGATAAACTGGAACGTCGTTTTGGCTCATGGGCGATTCCTAATTTAGCAGTCTATTTGATCGGTTTACAGGCGATCGGAGTGGTCTTACTTATTTCAGAGAGAACGAGTTCAGATCAGCTATTTCTTCATGGAAGTTCAGTTCTTCATCGAGGTGAGTGGTGGCGATTGATATCATTCATGATGCTTCCTGAAACATTGAGCCCATTTTTCCTGTTTTTTGCTTTCTATGTATTTTTCATGATTAGTAACTCACTCGAAGAGCATTGGGGTACGTTTAAGTATAATTTATTTATTCTAACGGGTTTTTTGCTAACAGTTCTCTCGGCGTTTATTCGTCCGGGTATGATTGTTACAAACACTTATTTTCTGGGGGCGGTATTCCTAGCCTTCGCCACGATTTTTCCTCATGTAACGTTCCGCTTATTCTTGCTGATACCTGTGAAAGTCAAGTGGTTGGGTTGGCTTACAGCGATCGGATATCTATTGACCTTATTGAATCCGAGTAAGAGTGCAATGGTAATGGGTCAGCGCTGGGGCGTGATAGTTGCCTTCGTGACTTATCTTCTCTTTTTTGGGAAGGATCTCGTAGATGGTGTTCGGATGAATCAGCGAAAAAAAGTTTTTACGAAGGAATTTGAGGCAAAACAAGAGCAGGCTCGACATGTCTGTGCATTTTGTGGTGCGACTGAAAAGAGCCATCCTGAGTTACATTTCCGCTACTGTTCTATGACAGGAAAATGTTATGGTGGTTGTCTAAAGTGTGAGCATAATTCCGGCAGAAAATAAGAAAAGGAGCCCTTAGATGGCAATTAATCAGGCAGTTATTTTTACAAAACCAATCTACCACTTACCCTTTTCGATTACCCCCAATGTGTTGCGAGATCGAGTAGAAGCTTTTCTGTTGGATCGTGGTTTTTATATTCGCTCGCAGCGGTGCGTTGATGGACAGACCTTGTACTCACAAGGAACGATGGATCAGCACTATATTGTATATAGTAAAGCGGTCCGCTTGGATACGTTGGATACGTTGGTGATGAGCGAAACTGGACTCGCTCGATTTGAGGAGCGTTTTGGCGCCTCTTGGGAGGATGAAAAAGGAGCAGGACGCTTGATGACAACCGATCAGTTAATAGCTCAGAAGGGGTTGACGATCACGAATCTATTGAACGCTTGGGAAGAGCAGCTTGCAGCTGGTCAGACGCTAAAGGTGCAATCGGGCTTGATCGTTGCTTTTATTGAGGCCTTTGATGCGTATGTGATCAATGGGTTTTATCCGGCGATGGCGGAGCGGTTTCATCATGCGGAGAATATTATGCACTATTTTGTGGTGGAGTTCGATTCGGCAGATTGCAGCTGGAAGTCGTTTCGAAAAGAGGTATTGGGGGTAACCAATTCGTCTAAAGCTGCTCCAACCAGTTTGCGGGGTCAACTGTATGCTGATTTTCCGGTAGAACTACCGGGTAGTGATAACTTTGTTCATGGCAGTGCAGGACCACTAGAGGGTTTTGCTGAGCGGTTAGTGCATGAAGAAGAGGTTGGATTAGCTACCAGTCCGATAGGCGTTTATTTGCAGCGCCGAGGGGTTTCGGCTGTCACATTTCGAGCATGGAGCACCCGAAAACCGATCGTCGAGTTGGCGGCACTTTTTGATCTGACTGAAGAGAAGAATTCTGATGAGATTCTTCCGATTTTGGATGTCATTGATTTTCGTTAGAAATCGACGCGTTCGGCAATAAAGGCTTCGAGTTCACAGATCGAGATACGCACTTGTTGCATAGTATCGCGATCGCGAACGGTAACGCAGTCATCCTCTTCAATAGTCTCAAAGTCGATGGTAATGCAAAGTGGGGTACCTATTTCATCTTGTCGACGATAGCGACGTCCAATGGCTCCGTTTTGATCGTAGAAACATTTCCAGCGTTTGGAGAGGTTTTCATGGAGTTCGCGTGCTTTTTCTACCAGTAGCTGTTTGTTCTTCACTAGTGGTAGAATGGCTGCTTTGTACGGCGCAATACAAGGAGCAAATCCGAGAACAGTTCGTGCTTCGTAGCCTTCTGGAGCGCGCTTGGCCTCTGGTTCAGCGGTAAGGACTTCGCCACCACTTTTTGGAATCCATTCTTCCCGATAAGCTTCGCAAAGAAGTGCTAGAGCAATCCGATCCACACCAGCAGAGGGTTCAATCACATGTGGTAAATATTTTTCTTTGGTCTCTTCATCGATATATTCCAGTCTTTTACCACTAGCTTCTTGATGCTGGGTGAGATCAAAGTTTCCGCGTGCTGCAATGCCTTCGAGTTCTTGTATACCGAAGGGGAATTCATAGAGAATATCGGTGCAGGCAGATGCATAGTGCGCGAGTTCATTTTCTTCATGAATTTCGCGCTGCATTCGGTCTTCGGGTAGACCTACTTTTTCATACCACTTCAAGCGTTCAGCTACCCAGTATTCGTGCATCTCGGTATCAGTTCCGGGTTTGATGAAATATTCGAGTTCCATCTGTTCAAATTCGCGGGAACGGAAGGTGTAGTTTCTCGGATTGATCTCGTTACGGAAGGCTTTACCAATTTGGGCAATACCAAAAGGTACTTTGTTTCGAACTGTGGATAGCACATTGCCGAACTGGGCAAAGATGCCTTGAGCGGTTTCTGGTCGAAGATAGGCTACATTTGAACTCTCTTCAACGGGGCCGACAAAGGTCTTAAACATTAAATTGAATGCCCGAGGTTCAGTGAGTGAGCCGGGTGCATTTGTATCGGGTCCTACAAGGCGATCATAGGCTTCGAGAGGTATATCGAGTAGCGCAACGGTTTCATAGTCGATATTATCATTTTTAGCTATTTTCTTAACCTTCTTTTCAGCAGGTGCAGGGGCACCTTCGTGATGAACAAACATGAGCGCGGTTTCATCTTTCTTATGACGAAGTACAAAAAGTTGATCTGCTCGATAGCGTCCTTTTGTTTCGCGACAGTCGAGCATGGGGTCTTTAAAGTTGCCAACGTGACCGGAGGCTTCCCATACATGCGGGTGCATGATGATGGAGCTATCGAGCCCAACAATATCTTCCCGAAGCTGCGTCATCGATTTCCACCAGCAGGCTTTTATATTCCGTTTCATTTCAACACCGAGAGGACCGTAATCCCAGAAGCCATTAATACCACCATAGATCTCGGAAGTTTGAAAAATAAAACCACGCCGCTTGCAGAGACTCACGAGCGCATCCATCGTTACTTTATAATCATTAGATTTCATAAGGCGCCGAGGATGCCTAAGCTACTGGATTGGGTCAAGTGCGAAGGGGCTAGAACCTCTTTGAGCTGTTCATGAGTGTGTGATCTTGATATTACAGAGATATGGATTCAAAAATTACCAAACGCGTGGTGCCGGTGGGTGTTACAGCAGCTCTGTTCATGGGTTTTGTTCTCTTGCTAGAGGGGGCACTGATGAGCGGAATATTGGAAAACCGCTCGTCGGGATTAACCCAATTCGTGCCAGGCTTTTCGGCGTGGGTCGAAAAAGAGGGCGCAATGAAAGAAGCAGTTCGGTTACCGGCTAAGATAAGCCCGTCATTGCAACCGAAAATTGAATCGGTTCCAGCCAATGTGATAGAGAATTCGAATAGTGTGCCCGAGTCACCGATTAAAGTAGATCCTTCTATACCTGTGGGTTGATTAGGTAGTCCAGTAGGCAAGGAATTCAATATTACCTGCCGGTCCTTTGATCGGTGAAGTACAGTGTCCATTCCATTTGAAGCCGAGCGCTTCGGTGCCAAAACGTCGAATATTTTCAATAACCTCTTCATGAATAACTGGATCGCGCACTACCCCGCCTTTGTTAACCTGCCCTTTACCGGCTTCGAATTGTGGTTTAATTAACGAGACGATGATTCCACCAGGTTTGAGAATTGCTTTTAGCGGGGGGAGAATCTTGGTGAGCGAAATAAAGGAGGTGTCAATTGAGCAGAAGTCGATCGGTTGCGGAATCTGTTCTGATGTTAGGTAGCGAGCATTGGTCTGCTCCATAACCCTCACTCGCTCGTCGTTGCGCATACGGTCGTGTAGTTGATGGGTTCCACAATCAACTGCATAAACAGCGCTCGCCCCGTGTTGAAGCATGCAGTCGGTGAAGCCGCCGGTACTAGAGCCGATATCGAGGCCGATGACTCCGTCGAGATTAAGCTGAAAGTTTTGGATCGCTGATTCAAGTTTGAGCCCGCCGCGGCTGACATAGCGTTCAACCTCTTTGAGTTGAATTTGGCTATCTTCGGGGAAGAGGTGTCCGGGTTTTGCTACGGTTTGTTCTTTGATGCGCACGTGTCCCGCCCGAATCAGCCGTTGGGCCTGTTCACGGCTTTCAACGAGCTGTTGTTGCACGAGAAGTTGATCGAGTCTAATTTTGGGCATAACTATCTTTAGTCTGAGGGTGAAAGAATATTTTGATCGCGGAGCCAAGCTTCGCAGAGGACGGGCCAATGATGAGCAGGACGACCGAAATCGCGTAATCCATAGCCATGCCCGCCGCGGGCGTGCAGATGAAGTTCAGTTGAGACACCCGCTTCATCGAGAGCTAGGGCATAGGCGATTGCGCTGCGGTAGTATCGTTTATCGTCTTGTGCTTGTGCAATAAAAGCGGGAGGGGTATCTGCGTCCACAATGATGCTCTTGACAAGCGTAAATGACTTAGGCTGATAGAGATATGCAGGATAGATCAACATACTAAAATTTTGTTTAGGTTCTTTTTGGGCAGCCACTGCGGTGAGGTGAGCGCCGGCGGAGAAGCCGATCATGCCAACACGGGCGGGATCAATATTCAATTCGGTGGCGTAGGTTCGTGTCCATTCGAGTGCGCGGTTGGCATCGTGAAGCGCACCCGTACGGTTGTTAGGCGTACGGTATTTGAGAACACCCGCTGAAATGCCAAGCGTATTAAGCCACGCTGCAATTTCTATTCCTTCTTTATCAAAAGATAGGAACCGATAGCCGCCTCCAGGGCAGATGATCACAAAAGGATGGGGTTCGGTATCGGAACAGGGGTAGAGAGTGAGCGTAGGTTCGCTTACATGATGGAAGCGGCGGTTATCGTCTTCGGTATGAGAGTCGATCGTTTCGGTCTTATCGCTAACGGTTCCCGGCATCGATTGATCCCAAAGCGGAATAACTTTGGCACCATCACTCTGCACGCTACCCAGTAGTGCGAGCGAACAGGCTAAATTAATTGATTGTTTCTTCATAAATATTTTTTCTTCATCGATACCACTTAATTGTTAATTAAATCATACTTCTTTGATCTTGGGTATGAAGAAAAAAGTGGTGTATGCATAGAGTGCATTAAATCAAGTAGGTAAGGGCGACATGACAGGAATTGATTGGATTGTAATCGGAATTTATTTTGTGTTGTTAGCAGGCGTCGTGATTTGGTCTTCGCGGCAACAGCAAACGTCGGCGGATTATTTTTTGGCAGGACGTAACGTCGGATGGTTTGCGATTGGGGGGTCGCTATTTGCCTCGAATATCGGTTCCGAGCACATTGTCGGCTTAGCAGGCTCAGGCGCCATCAGTGGCATGGCGATGGCGCATTGGGAGATGCATGCCTGGATTATGCTGATGCTGGGCTGGATTTTTGTGCCGTTCTACTACCGAGCGAATGTCTTCACCATGCCCGAATTTATGGAGAAACGCTTTAACAGTCGAGTGCGTTGGATTCTTTCAATGGTCTCATTGGTGGCGTATGTTTTTACAAAAGTATCGGTGACCGTCTATGCAGGGGCATTAGTTTTTCGGACACTATTACCGGATCTAGAGCTGATTTTATTTGGACAGGTATGGGGTCCTTTTTGGCTCGGTGCCTTTGCAACGGTTGTGTTGACCGGAATCTATACCATTTTCGGGGGTTTTCGGGCGGTTCTATATACGGATTCCGTTCAAGCGCTGCTCTTGATCATGGGTTCGGCGAGTATTACATGGATCGGATTAGATGCACTCGGGGGATGGAGTGAATTGGTGCGAATGGCGTCCGAGCGGTCAGACGAACTCGCCTTATGGCGTCCATTGCAGGTGGATGGTTCAGGTATACCGTGGTGGAAAAACAGTGATTTCCCATGGTTAGGAATTTTAATCGCCTCACCGATCATCGGTATTTGGTATTGGTGTACCGATCAATACATCGTTCAGCGAACCCTTGCCGCAAAAAATCTGACTTTGGCGCGCCGCGGTGCCATCTGGGGAGCCTTTCTGAAAGTCTGGCCGGTACTCATTTTTCTATTGCCCGGAATCATTGGGTGGGCATTACATCAAAAAGGAATCCTTTATATTCCGATGAAATCGCAGGGAACTACGGTAATGGATATCGATGGCGATCAGGTCTTTGCCACGATGGTGATTCAACTCTTGCCCTCTGGGTTGCGAGGTCTGGTAGTCGGTGGCTTATTGGCGGCATTGATGAGCTCGCTCTCCTCGCTCTTTAATTCCTGTGCCACGCTCTTTACCGTCGATATCTATGAAAAAATATGCCCAGAACGAAGCGAGAAACATTTAGTGCGGGTTGGGCGAGTGGCAACCACGATCATCGTCGCACTCGGGTTGCTTTGGATTCCTGTGATGTATCGGATAGCTGGAGGCGGGATTTATCAATATTTGCAAAGTGTTCAGGGATATCTCGCTCCACCGATCACTGCTGTCTTTCTATTGGGTCTATTCTGGAAACGTATCAATGCCACAGGTGCGACATGGGGATTGATCATTGGGTTTATCCTCGGCATGGCAAAATTAGCCATCCAAGCCCAGTATGGTTCGATTGATCCCGAAAAGATGGCTGATCCTACTTGGTTAGCTGCCATAGGTGATTTTAGTTTTCTTTATGCCTCCGGTGTTTTGCTCTTGATCAGTATTGTAGTCGTACTAATCGGTTCGTTTCTCACGCCCGCTCAAGACGAATCCACGCTTGAAGGGCTCACCTACACTTCGCTTGATCTATCTGAGATTCGTGCCACCGTCGAAAAAGGGGATATCTGGCTCACTGCCGTTACCCTGCTCTTAGTCCTCGGAATGTACCTCTACTTCAGCTTTTGGCTAGGATGAATAAAAAAGGGACTTAAACCGAAGTTTAAGCCCCTTAGAAAATGGAGCGGGTGAACAGATTCGAACTGTCGTAACCAGCTTGGAAGGCTGGGGTTCTACCATTGAACTACACCCGCTCTATCAAATAAGCGGTTAAATCTAGTGCGATGTGAGGGTGGCGTCAAGCGGGAGCGAGTGATTTTTATCGGCGTTTGAGGAGGCGCCACCACCAGAAGTGAAGGCGGGCACGCCAGCTGGCTTTATTTACAGCGCGTTTGATGTGTGTTTTTTTTGGCTTACCGGGTTTGGGTGGCGGCTTGCGCATGTAGTCTCTATCTGCGATTCCCATGGGTTTTCCTTGCCCTTGTTAATATTACAAAGAAAAGTATGAAGATTATGGCACGTAAAAAAAAGACGACAATTCGTATATTTCCTGAGAGCTGGGTAGAGGCATGCGACTTTCGTGCATTTTTTCCGGTGAGAGAGCGTCCGTTAGAGGTGGATATCGGTTCGGGGAAGGGTCGGTTTTTGCTGGCGCGTTCAGGTCGGTTTCCTGAGGTTAACTTTTTGGGTATTGAGCGTCAGTTGATTAGGGTGAATCGGAGTGGACGGAAGTGTGAGCGGGCAGGTCGTGAAAATGTGCGTTTACTGAGGATGGAGGGGTTTTATGCTATTCGTTGGTTGATGCCGCGGGAGCTTGTGGATACCTACTATTTCTTTTTTCCAGATCCATGGCCGAAGGATCGGCATCATGATCACCGATTGTTTAATGGGGCATTTATGGATGCGTTACATCGGTCGTTAAAATCGGGGGGATATTTGCATGTGGCGACCGATCATCTGCCATATTATGATAAAATCTATTTATTGTTGGTGGCGGATGAGCGTTTTGAAGAGGTGGCAGTGTTTGAGCCGATGGAGGAGGAGATGACTGATTTTGAGCTTTTGTTTCAGGAGAAGCCGATTGGACGATGTTCGTTTCGAAAAAGTTAAAGAATCATATCTTCTAGGGTCTTGCGGTTTACATTTTCGAGTGAGTTGGCAATGGCGTCAGCTTGGGTTAGGTGTTCAGCTGAAAAACTGGTGGTGACGGCAAGGACTTTCATACCGGCTGCTTTTGCGGAGTGAATGCCGGCAGGGGTGTCTTCGATAGCGACAGAGTTAGTGGGTTCGGTGATCTTCAAGTTTTTTAGGGAGAGCTGGTAGGGGGCGGGATCAGGTTTGCTTTTTTTGGTGTCTTCGGCGGTGACGATAGAACGAAAGTTTTCTTTGATACGATGGGCGGTGATTATGGGTTCGATGTCAGACCGGAGGGCACCGCTGCAGAGTCCGATAGGAAGGCGGATGGGTATGCTTTTAATGAGTTGAATGGCACCTGGTAAAGTCAAGATTTCGCCTCTATTGGCATATTGTTCAAAGACGGTGGCTTTTTGAGCTATGCGTTCGGCAAGTTTTTTTGAGGAGAGTCGTTTATGTGCTTTTTTAAAAGCGGTTTTGAGGGCATCACGGTCATCAAAGCCTATATAGAGATCTTGGTATAGATCCCATTCAATATGAATATGATCGGCTTCAAGAACGGTATTTAAGGCTTTATAGTGCCAGGGTTCACTATCAACAATTATACCATCGAAATCAAAAATAACTGCTTGTAACATATTTAAAATGTGAGCTTTCGTTGCGGGGATGTCAAACGCTTTGAAGCACCAGCCAAACTTCTTTAAGTTGCTAAATCATCTAAATCGTTTTTTTGTGAATACAAAGCATAGAGAAACAAAGTACTTGTAGGGATTCTAGTCTTATTAAATTTGAACATCTGTATTTTCTCCTTTGCCTGGGTATCGGGTCATGTTTGGATAGAGTTTTAGGAGGATGAGATTATGTTTAAACATATTGTTATGTGGCGTTTTAAGCCGGATGTCCAACAAGATAATAAAGTAGAAATGAAAAGGCAGTTAGAAGCACTTTTAGACGTTATTCCTTCTTTGAAAGCCATTGAGGTTGGACTTAATGTTGCGAAGGGCGATGCGACGTTTGATGTGGTATTGACGACGGTTTTTGAAGATGAAATGGGCTATCAAGTGTATGCCGCAGATCCAACACATATGGAAGTGGTGAATTTTGTGCGTGAATTAGTATGCGACCGAGCCGTGGTGGATTATATAGATTAAATAAACTATTTTTTTCACAAACCATTGCCTATATTTTTTTACATGTATTGGATCGTTATTATCAATTGAAAGAGAAAATATGAGTCAGCCAGAAATGATTGTTGCGTTAGATGTGCCAAATGCTGCGGAGATGCGCTCCACGCTAGAGCGTATGCCGGATTCGATTGGATGGTATAAGGTGGGCTTGGAGTTATTTTGTTCGGAGGGTCCTTCGGTTTTGGCACCGCTTCAAAAACAGAATAAATCGATCTTTCTTGATTTGAAGTTGCATGATATTCCGCGAACAGTGGGTAATGCGGTCAAGACGGCTGCAGAACACGGGGTGAATCTGATGACGGTGCATGCTGTAGGAGGACGTGCAATGATGGAAGAGGCAGCAGAGGCTGCGGCTTCCTGTGAGTGTCCGCCAAAGTTGGTGGCGGTGACGACGTTGACGAGTTTGAATCAAGATGATTTTAGTGATTTGGGGGTGAATCGGACGGTTGAGGAACAGGCGATAGCTTTAGGTGAGTTGGCGATTTGTTCGGGCATTGATGGTTTGGTAACGAGTGCACATGAAGCACACGCTTTGCGTAATAGTTTTCCAGAGGCATTGCTTGTGACTCCGGGGATTCGAATGCCTTCGGGGGATATTGGTGATCAGAAGCGGGTGGCAACACCTTTCTATGCGGTCGAGAACGGTGCGACTCATTTGGTTATTGGTCGGCCGATTGTGCAGGCGGCGGATCCGGTTTTAGCCGTTTCGATGATGCTAGATGATATGAAGAAGGCGGTGAAATAATGCAGCAACCAAAGGTTTTGATTATTACGGGTTATGGGGTGAATTGTGAGGCGGAGTCAGCGGAAGCTTGGCGGCGAGCAGGTGCGGATCCAGTTTTGGTTCATGTGAATGATTTATTATCTAATCCAGAGCAGATCGATATGGTGGATGGGTTAATGTTTGTCGGTGGATTCTCGTATGGCGACCATATGACGAGTGGG
>DOEU01000060.1:0-128 GCA_003532555.1 Verrucomicrobiota bacterium
TTAAGAGAAGAAACGGGACAAACGAAGCACGATTTAGGAAGAGAAAAATTTGTTGAAAAGATTTGGGATTTTAGGAATGAATCTGGTGGTGTCATTCTAAATCAACTCAAAAAATTGGGAGCTTCATG
>DOEU01000060.1:456-753 GCA_003532555.1 Verrucomicrobiota bacterium
GACTGGGATCGAACTCGATTCACCTTAGATGAAGGATACTCACAAGCCGTACTACAGGCATTTGTTACACTATACGATCGAGGTTTTATTTATCGTGGCAAAAGAATGGTGAATTGGTGTCCAGGCACCCAAACCGCAATTTCAGATGAAGAAGTTACGATGAAACCCCAGCAAGGGTTTTTATATAAATTACGATATGAGTTGGTTGAAAAGTCTGGAGAGAAAACCCATTTAGAAATTTCTACAACTCGTCCAGAAACTATTATGGGTGATACGGCTGTAGCAGTTCATCCAGAA
>DOEU01000060.1:1060-7816 GCA_003532555.1 Verrucomicrobiota bacterium
GGCTGTAGCAGTTCATCCAGAAGATGTTCGCTTTAATCATCTTATTGGAAAGAAAATATGGCGACCTTATCCGAAAGGGATGATTCCTATTATTGGAGACCCTTATGTAGACCGAGAGTTTGGAACAGGATGTTTAAAGGTCACGCCCGCGCATGACAAAAATGATTTTGAGATAGGCCAAAGACATGATCTTGAGATGATCGAGGTGATTGATGAATGTGGTATACTTAAGCAAGAAGCTGGAGAATTATTTCAAGGATTAGAGCGATTTGAAGCCCGCCTAAAAGTCGTTGAGCAATTAGAGAAAGATGATTTGCTTATCGAAAAAGAAGCGTATGAAAATGTCGTTGGTTTTTCTGAAAGAGGAGATGTTCCGATAGAACCCAGATTGTCCGAACAATGGTTTCTATCCTATCCTAAAGTTGAAGAAGCGAAAAGAGCGGTAGAAAAAGGGATTATCAAATTTCATCCAGATCGGTGGAAAAAAACATATCTGCACTGGCTGAATGGAATTCAAGATTGGTGTATCAGTCGTCAATTATGGTGGGGACATCGAATTCCGGTATGGTATCGAAAAGGAATTTCGAGAGATGAATTGGACTACACGAATAGCAATCATGTGTATGTAGCGATTAATCCTCCTGACGATAGAGAAAATTGGGAACAAGATCCTGATGTTTTAGACACATGGGCCTCATCTTATCTTTGGCCGATGGCTAATTTGGGGTGGCCTAAGCCAAATGAACACGAGTTAAAAGATCTGAAAACTTGGTATCCGACATCTACCCTTGTAACGGGTTTTGACATTATTTTCTTTTGGGTTGCTAGGATGATAATGGCAGGACTCGAATTATATGGAGATGATAAAAAAGAGCTAACAGATGACGATATTAAAGAACGAATTCCTTTTAATGACATCTATATCCATGGAACCGTCCGAGATGATCAAGGGCGTAAAATGTCCAAGAGCCTCGGTAATTCTATTGACCCTCTAGATATCATCGAAAAGTATAGTTCAGATGCATTACGGTTTTCATTATTGATGATTACGGCAACAGGGCAGGATATTTACATCAATGATGATAAATTCGAAATTGGTCGAAATTTCATGACAAAACTCTGGAATGCGGCGCGATTTATGGAGATGCATTCGGAGGAAGTCGATATTCATGCACTCTCATGCGATGGCATTGAATTATCACCGGATGATCAGTTTATTATTTCGAAATTGAATGAGGCGATTGCATCGTTAGAAGATCATTTACGACGTTATCGATTTAATGATGCGACCTTAGTCCTTTATGATTTCTTTTGGCATAGCTATTGTGATCGATATATTGAGTACTCGAAACCGTTGCTTTATCGAGGAAGCACTATAGATAAACGCCGCACATTGGCAGTGATGCATCATGTATTTAATGCGGGGATACGCTTACTGCATCCATTTATGCCCTTTTTGACTGAAGAACTTTGGTCGGGCATGAACTATAACCATACTGAAAGACGGATTATTAAAGCGGCTTGGCCGAGATCTATGTTGGTGGATCAAATTGATTTGAATCTAGTTAAATACGTCGAAGGAAAGCATGATTTAATTAGGGTTGGTCGCGTTCTTCGCTCTGATTATGGATTAGCGTTAAAGCAAACCGCTTGCTTTGGTATTCGTGCTAATGATCAAGAGACAGTACAATATCTTAAAGCGGATGCAGCGTCTCTTACTGCCGCACTTAAAGCGGAAGCATTGGATGTACAGATTGAGTATGAACCGACGGGGAGTATGCCGAGCGGTATGTCGAAGTTAGGAACGGTGTATATGTCGATTGAAGGTTTGATTGACGTAGAGGCGGAGCTAAAGAAAATTCAGGGAGAACTGGATCAGGTTGACGGTCATCTTAAAGGTGTTCAAGTGAAGCTAGCAAATTCGAATTTTGTGGATCGAGCACCGAAGGAAGTAGTGGCGTTACAAGAGGCTAAGGAGATCGAGTTGAAAGAGAAAAAAGAGAAGCTTGAACAAAATATAGCCATGTTTAAAAAAGTATAATCAAGTAGCGATATATATGCTCTGGTTTTTAAAGAAATAATTTAAGGTCCACGGCAGTATCGGCCACGGATGATGGTGGAAGATCGGCTTCTGACTGAATCAATTTTTTCGCGATATTAAATTCTTGGGGGCTGTTAATAGCGTCCATTGCTTCGAGTTTATCTTGTTTAAAATACCAGACGCTAAATCCGCTTGCATTGGGAGAATCGGAGCGAATAATTTGGGTGTCCGCTTGTTTTTTTATACCTGCAATTTGGAGTTTGGTTTCATACTGATCCGACCAGAACAATGGAACTGCTTGATGATGAGATGATTCACCGCATAGGTGGGCAGCAAGATTTTTGGCTTGGTCTAATGCATTTTGAATTGACTCGAGGCGAAGATCGATTCCATATCGTTTGTTGAATTGATTACAACAGTCTCCAACTGCATAGATATCTTTATATGATGTCTGATTGTGTTCATCTACTTTAATCCCGTTATCTATCTTGAGGCCGGCTTTTTCGGCGAGTTCTATATTAGGATTTGAACCAGTGCCTAAAATAAGTTCATGTCCTTTAAAAGTTTGACCGGTAGTTGAATATAGATGGATTTGATTCGTCATTTTAGAAATAAAATTGATGGTTGTATTGCAATGAATTTTCACACCTCTATCAAGGTGTAATTTTTTTAGGAAGTCAGCCACAACTGGAGATGCAACTCGATTTAAAATATGAGAGTCCTTTTCGATCAACGAAACTTCTATTCCTCGTTGGCGAAGGGATGCAGCTACTTCTAGACCAATGAACCCCCCGCCGAGAATTAATATATGTTTGGATGGATCGATGCTTTTATGAAGGTGCTTCGCATCATCAGCTGTTCTAAGTTGAAAGGATTTTACGTTTGATAAACCTTTTATTGCAGGTGTAATGGGTTTTGATCCTGTTGCAAGTATAAGGCTGTCGTAGCGCATGGTCTGCTGGTTATATTCAATTGTATGATTCTCTGGATCAAGAGATGTAACTCGATGGTTTAGTAACAGGTTAATTTTATTGTCTTGGTAGTATTGTTCAGTTCTGAGTGGTGAAGGTTCGGTGAAGGAAATATTTTTCAGTACTCTTTTTGAGAGAGGTGGTCGCTGGTACGGGAGGTTTTTTTCATCTCCTATTAGGGTAATAGGACCTTCCCATTTTTTTGCGCGTAAAGTTGCCGCTAGCTGGACGCCGCTATGCCCAGATCCAATTATAATAATTTTTTCTTTCATAATATTCTAAAAGATTAATTCAAATTCAGATGAAAGTCGAATCACTTGGTTTAACAGTCTTATTCATATTTTTTCCCTTATCTATAAATATAGCTTCCACGTTTAAGGGGTTCTGCTACTTTATAAGAGATTTGATATGGAAGTCAGTCGGAGTTTAAAAATGGAACGAATCGAAGAAGTTGTGCCTGTGCGTCCTCTGCGTCTGCCTGATTGGTTACGTAAACCTATTCAGACAGATAAGTCTTACAGTGAAACCCATAAAGCATTAAAGAAAAACGGATTAAACACTGTGTGTGAGGATGCAAAGTGTCCAAATCGACATGAGTGTTGGAATCATGGAACGGCAACAGTAATGATCTTGGGTAATATTTGTACAAGAAATTGCCAATTTTGTTCAATCGCGCATGGCCTTCCAAACGAACTTGATCTAAAAGAGCCCATACGCGTTGCAGAGGCTGTTAAAAAGATGCAATTAAAACATGTAGTAATTACAAGTGTTACACGTGACGATTTGTCTGATGGCGGTGCTCATATTTGGGCTCAAACGATTCGCGCTGTAAAAGAGAATGTACCTGGAGTTACTGTGGAAGTTCTTACTCCAGATTTTTGGGGAAGAAAAAAGAATTTAACAATGGTACTCGATGCTAAACCCATAGTCTTTAATCATAATATTGAAACAGTTAAGCGTCTTCAGAGAGCTATTCGTTCTGGGGCAACATATGACCGATCAATGAGTGTTCTTAGATGGGCCTCAGAACATAGTGATATTAAAGTAAAATCTGGCATTATGCTTGGTTTGGGAGAAAACGAAGAAGAGGTCCGTGAAACCATTCATGACCTATACAAAAATGGGGTTCGATTACTTACAATAGGTCAATATATGTCACCTACAAAAGATCACGCTCGTACACATAGATATGCTGAACCAAGAGAGTTTGTTGAATTAGAAGATTTTGCTTATGAAATTGGTTTTGATGCGGTGGCGTCTGGACCACTAGTTCGCTCGTCATATAGAGCCGATTTGATGATCCAACCCTAAATTAATGGCACTAATATGAAGATTAAACGATATGGAGTTTTAATCTGTGCTCATAATGAAGCAGATCATATAGCCTCTATCGTTCGGTCTGTGATTACAGTTGGCGCATCTGAAATAGTTGTAGTTGATGATGGATCAACTGACCATACGGCGGCATTAGCACAACAAGCTGGCGCATCCGTCTTTCGTAATCGTAAGAATTTAGGTAAAGGGAGCTCGCTGAAACGCGGTCTTAAAGTGATGCTAGACCGAAAGGTAGATGCTGTGATTGTGGTTGATGGGGATGGGCAACATGATCCAGAAGAGATCCCTTTTTTCTTAGAGGCTTATGAACGAACCGGAATTCCAGTTTTGATTGGAAATAGAATGGCTGATACTCATGGCATGCCATTTATCCGTAAATGGACTAATCGATTTTTTGCATATGCTTTAAATCGTTTGATGAAGATATATGTAGCAGACCCACCTTGCGGATTTAGATTTTATAGGTCTGATATACTCCCTTTTGTAATGAGTTCAGAAAAACGATTTGCTTTTGAGTTCGATGTGCTTTTACGAGTAGCAAGTAGAAGAATTAGAATTGATTCGGTAAGAATATCAACCATTTATGCAGATAAGCAACATAGTCATGTAGAACCATTCCGGGATGCATGGTTACTAGGTAGGGTAATTCGAGATCATCTAACTAGATCTAAATTCAATTAGTAGATTTTTTTGAGATGGACTCTGTCCACAAAATTAAGAAAACTCCAATTAATATAATAGCTAGAGCTGTCCAAGTTTCAGTGCTTATTTCAGGGAGATAATAAGTATATCCAATCACTTTTTCCGCAGATCCACTAGCTGAATTAAAATTAGAAAGTATCTCGTTTTTCCAAGGCCACAAAATCGCAAGTGACCCAAAGATAAAGCCGGTAAGAATAGAGATCGTCTGATCATGGTAATTTTGAAAAACCGATCCAAGTATGCGAGCGAATAGAAGAATTCCGAATAATGCCCCGCATCCAAATGGAATTAATATATTTAACTCCAATCTGCTAATAGAATTAATTAACAGTTCATAATTACCCATTAAAAGAAGTACGAATGATCCAGAAAGACCGGGGAGAATCATGCTGCACATTGCTATAGCCCCACAAAGTAATAGATAGAGAGTTGATTCGTTACTTGTCCCTGGAGTTAGAATAGCCATGCTTCCGGCAACAAGGGAGCCAGAGATAAAGAAGATTATATTTTGCATGTTCCATTTCTGAACTGTTTTCCCAACAACGTATACCGAAGCAATTATGAGGCCAAAGAAAAATGCCCAGACAAGTGTTTTTTGGGAAATAAAGAGATACTCGAACAATCTAGCTAAAGATATAAGGCTTATGAATGCACCTGTTCCAATCGCTGACAAGAATATGAGATCAACATGTTTAGTTAGCTTCTTAAACTCTCTATTTTTTAATAATATGAGAGCAGCTACATCAAATTTACTAATAGCCTGAATCAAGCGCTCAAATATTCCAGTAACAACTGCAATCGTACCCCCAGATACACCAGGAATTACATTCGCCGCTCCCATGAGCGCTCCTTTTAATGAATTTAAGATGAATTCCTTCATTGTATGATGATCCAAACCTTGTTTGATAGGTTGCAAAGGTGTAATCATATTAGTTATATATGTCAATATATGAAGGGAGTATAGAATGACAGATAAAGAAATTTTAGATGCATTAGAAATAATTATGGATACGGAAGTTACTCCAGCATTGGCTTCACATGGCGGTGGAGGTGAAATAACCAAGGTTGAAGATGGGGTCGTTTATATAGAACTTGAAGGTGGTTGCAAAGGCTGTCCCGGTGCACGTATGACGATGAAAAATGGCATTGAAACAATGTTTAAAGAGCATGTGCCAAGTGTCAAAGAAGTGGTAGACGTGACGGATCACGATCTTTAAGAATATTTTCGATGTCCGATGAAAATAATATTCAGATCTATTCACCTCCAAATAATGTAAGTGAAAATTCTTATTTTCCTGATATGGAGACATATCAAGAGTTATATAATAAGAGCATTACTGACTCAGATACTTTTTGGTCTGATCAAGCGATAAAAAATATAGACTGGATTAAGCCCTTTTCTCAAGTGTGTGATAGCAACTTGACTACAGGAAAAATATCTTGGTTCGATGGTGGACAACTGAACGTCACATCACAGTGTATCGATCGGCATCTAAAAGACCGAGCTAGTAAGATAGCGATTTTATGGGAAGGTGATGAACCGGGTGATGTAAAAGAGATTACCTACCAAGAATTACACGACGAAGTATGTCGCATGGCAAATGTACTCCGTAAGTATGGGATTGGTAAAGGTGACCGCGTGGCTTTGTATATGCCAATGATCCCTGCGGCAGCATACGCGATGCTTGCTTGTGCGCGAATAGGGGC